>JABGZB010000330.1 GCA_018674955.1 Verrucomicrobiota bacterium
ACTTCACCAACCCGGACGCCACGGCACACAACATTGTGATCGTAATGCCGGGTGCCAGCGAGGAGGTTGGCCTGGCAGCCAACGAAATGGCCAAGGATCCCAAGGAGGCTCAGCGCGGCCATTATGTTCCTAAGTCAAAAAAAGTGCTCCACGCCACCCGGATGATCGCCCCGCTCTCCGCAACCGCCCTACGCTTTAACGCGCCGAAAAAGCCCGGTGACTACCCTTACATTTGCACCTTCCCCGGCCACTGGATCATCATGAAAGGTGTCATGGTCGTAAAGTAGCTCACAAACAACCGCTTGCCAAGCGCTTGGCAAACGGTGTCTCGTGAAGAAAAAGATTCGGTTTAATTGATTAATTCCCCTCGGGCGAAGGTGCGCCGAGGAGTTCTTCAACCTTCCCCACAAGATTAGGACGGGCGTTCAGGTCGGCAAGGTTGCCTTGTTTATCCACCAACCACATCGCCGGGATGCTACGGATGCCGTGCGCGGTCGAGATGCTGTTCTTCCAGCCTTTGCCGTCGAAGTATTGCGGCCAGGGCATCTTCTCCTTTTTGACGAACCGGCGCAGCGCGCTCTCCTTGCTGTCGAGCGAGATGCCGACGATCTCAAAGCCTTTCGAGTGCAATTTGTCGTAAGCCCGCTTCACGTTGGGCAACTCAGCCACACACGGGCCACACCACGTCGCCCAGAAATCTATCAGCACCACCTTGCCTTTCATCTTGGACACATCAATTTTTTTGCCATCGATGGAGGTAAACTTGATGTCCACCGGCTTGCCAACCCGATCGTCCGCCTTCGGCTTGGCCGCAGCCAGTTCAATGTCCTTGCCGGTGATGTCCTTGATGAGTGCCTTGACCAACACGATGCTTTTGCCGCAGGTTTGGTCGTCGTTGCGGCACTCGGCCACGGTCATTTTGCAGCCACAGTCGCAACCCTCCGCGTTGGCGCGCTTCAAAATGGTGACCTGTTGTTCCTCAGTAAATTGTGACAAATCAATCGAAGGTATCCCCTTGTAATCCGTTAGCTTGGTTTCAGTTTGCGCCTGCGGCGCGACGATGCCGACCAGCAAAACGGCGGCGATTGATAGGATGGATAGCTTTTTCATAACACAGAAATCTTCAACGGCACGGCCACTTGTGGCAAGCCTTTTCACCGGCGGCGGCTTCGGGGCGCAGGCATCGACTTGATGAACCCCTCGATGACCGATGAAATCTCAACCGGACTTAGCGTCCCATCGGTATTTTTGTCGCCGTCGGTAGACCATTTTTTAGCGGCGGCTTGAAGCTCAGTAGCGGTGATTTCCCGGTCACCGTCAGAGTCGGCCGCATAGCTAAAGGCCCGGGCAATGACACCGCTCGCGCCGATGGGTCCACCTAAGCGATCAGCGGGGCGTCGTTGGCCCCCACGATCCGCTTGGCCACCGACTCGGCCTCCACGCTCGCCGGGCTGCTCACCGAGCAACTTGGCAAAACCTTGAATCAGGCCTGGCCGATCAACCGATTTTTCATCACCGGCCCACGCAGCGTGCAGTTGCGTCCAAATCTCCTGAAACTTTCCCTTGGCCAGGCCGGACTCGGCCTTGGAGTGGGCGAGGAATTTTTCCGTAACGCGCTTGGCCAAGGCGGGCGCGTCAACGGTCGGTCGGGCAATTCCGCCGGCACCAGCCGGGCGACGACCACCAGCACCGCCCGGACGACCGCCGCGACTGCGCATGAGACGCGCGGTGACTTCAGGCGTGTCACCGTACAACTGTTGCGCCTTGGCCAATTCGACTTTCAACTTTGCAATGCGATCCTTGTTTTCCGGCTTGGCAGCAAGATCGTTCAATTCATGCGGATCGTTTTTCAAGTCATACAGAGCGGCGCGATCCTCCTTGGGACGGTAAAACAGTTTCCACCGATCGTCGCGGATGGCGCGCTGGTCGTCCATGTACGCGGTGAAAAGATGATTGCGCACCTTGGCCTGTTTGCCGTGGATGACCCCGGCCAGGCTTTTGCCCTCGACCTCGTCAGGGATCGGTAGGCCGGTTAGTCCGCAGAGCGTCGGGTAAATGTCGTACAAATAAACAAGCGCATCCGACGAGCCTTTCGGGACACCGGCGCCGCTGGCGAAAATCTGCACGCGTGACGTGTGCTCGTAGGCGTTGTGTTTGCCGGACTGCCCATGGCTGTTCATCGCCATGCCATGATCGGTAGCAAACAGGATGATGGTGTTTTCCGCCTGGCCGGTTTTCTCGAGCGTGTCGAGCACACGGCCGATGTGGTGGTCGAGGTGCGAGATCAAGCCGTAGTACGCGGTGTACTGTTGCTTGGCGCGATCGACCGGTGACGCATCGCCGCCGCGACCACGACCACCGCGACCGCCGCCCCGACCGCCGGTGCCTTGCCGCTTGTCGGCCAAGTCCGGGCGAAGCGCGGAGTGGTTCGGCGGGAGCGTGATTTTTTCCGGGTCGTACATCGCCGCCCACTTGCCAGGCGGCGTCACCGGCGAGTGCGGTGCGGTGAACGGGATGTAGCAGAAAAACGGCTGCTCCGTTTTCGACTGCCGCTCGATGAAGTCAATCGCCGCAGCGGCGAACATGTCGGTGGAGAAGGTTTCGCCGGCATCGTACGGCACCATCAGCCCGGCGATCATCTGGTGAACCGGCACGTTGACATGCGACCGAGCCGCGCCGCCGAAGAACACCGCCTCGGCCTCATCGAAACAGTTCTCGAACGACAACTCGCCGTTGTGCCACTTGCCGGTGGCGAACGTTTTGTAGCCAGCTTTCTGGAAAACCTGCGGCATCAGCACCCCGGAGTCGAGCCGCAGCGGCGCACGGAACAGCGGCTTGCCGCTCATGAGCATCGCCCGGCTCGGCAGACAGGTGGCACCGGTCATCGAGCCTTGGATGTACGCCTGGTTAAAAACGAAGCCGCTGTTGATGATGCGATCCATGTTGGGCGTCTTGATGTCCGGGTTGCCCAGCGCGCTGAAGGCGTCCGGCCGCTGGTCGTCGGTGAAGATGAAAAGAACGTTCGGCCGCTTGGCCGACGCCGCGCTTGAAGCGATCGCGCCGATCAGCGCAACAAGGAGGGTCAGTGTTCGTGTTGTCATTACAGGTGAATTTAAAAGACGGCCAAGGCCGAGGAAAGTTACAGGAAAATGCCACTCATCGCTTGGCCAAGCGCGGGCGTTATTTGCGGCGCTTGGCTTGGGTGGTGATGTACGGCGGCTTGTCGAAGGTGGAACCGTCGCCGAGGACACGCGGGTCACGGGCTTTCTTCAAGCGCCCCATCAACTGCCTGTTCAGTTTCGCCTTGATGGTGGTAAATTTTTCGTCGCCGGCCACGTTGTTG
>JABGZB010000331.1 GCA_018674955.1 Verrucomicrobiota bacterium
AGTAAACCAGCCCCAGGCTCCCGATCAGCAACAGCAAAACCAAGCCGCGAATGCGCTTGGCCCATTTGCCCTCCTCGAGGCTGTGTATAATTTCCTGAACTCGGATCATCCGTTTTTACCCCGACGCTTGGTCATCCTTGGATGCGCTGATGCCCCGTCGCGTTCAAATTCCCTCCAAGCCGTAGCGGTTGAGCTTGCGATGAAGCGTCCGCCGGCTGATGCCAATTTTCCGGGCCGCCGTCGTCCGGTTGCCGCGGCATTCCTTGAGCGTGCGGATGATCAACTGCTTCTCCGCCTCCTCCAGCGTCACGCCCTTGTCGACGAGCGGTTGGGTCAATTGCTTTTCGTGATGGATGACGCCACGGCTTTGCACTGACTGCGGGAGGCCGGCCAACTCGATCATGTCGCCCTTGGCCAGGACCACAGCGTGCTCCACGGCTGTGCGCAGCTCCCGCACGTTCCCCGGCCAGGCGTAACGGATGATCGCCTCCAGAGCCTCGGCGGTGAAGTCGCTCACCGGCTTGGCGTTTTCCTCGGCGAACTCGCGCAGAAAACTCAGTGCCAACATCGGGATGTCCGAGGTGCGCTCCCGCAGCGGCGGCGCCCAAAGCTCCACAACGCCCAAGCGAAAAAAAAGATCCTCCCGAAACTCGCCCTTGCCAACCATCTCCTTCAGGTTTTTGTTCGTCGCCGCGACGACTCGCACGTCCGCCGTCAACGTCTTGTTGCCGCCGACCCGCTCGAAGGTGCGCTCGCCGAGAAACCGCAGCAGCTTGACCTGCGTCGTCTCGTCGATCTCGCCGATCTCATCGAGGAACAACGTGCCGCCCTCGGCCTGCTCGAACCGCCCGACTCGCCGCTCGTGCGCGCCGGTGAATGCCCCCTTCTCGTGGCCGAACAACTCGCTCTCGAGCAGCGTCGGCGACAGTGCAGCGCAGTGCACCGTCACCATGGGATGCCGCGATCGCGGGCTAAGCTGGTGGATCGCCTTGGCCAAAAGCTCCTTGCCGGTGCCGCTCTCGCCTTGGATCAAGACAGTCGCCCGCGACGGCGCCACCTGCCGGACGATGTCCATCACCTTTTGCATCGGCTCTGACTCGCCGATGATGTTCTCGAGCCCGAACTTTTTGTTGAGTTGTTGCTTGAGCGTTTTGTTTTCGCTCTCGAGGGTGCGCAGCTTGAGCGCGCGGGCGATGCGAGTCTCGAGCTCGTCAATCTGCATCCGGCCCTTGGCCAAGTAGTCGTCGGCACCCTGCTTGAGCGCATCGACCGCCAGTTCCTCCGAGCCGTAGGCGGTCATCAAAATGCAGATCGGCGGCTTGGCCAGCGACTTGGCCCGGGCGATCAGCTTCATCCCGTCCTCGTTGTTCGGCAGCCGAAAGTCAGTCAGCAACACCTCGAACGACTCCGCCTCGAGCAGGTTCGCCGCCGAGGCGGCATCCTCGGCCACGTACACCTCGTAACGATCCTCCAGGGCGGCCCGCAGTCCGTCGCGGGTCGGCTTCTCGTCGTCAACAATGAGCAGGTTCGGGTTCATGCCTCGTTGGCTGCAGTCTCGAGCAAGTGCTGCCGACGCTCATCGATCGGCAGCCAAATCCGGAAGGTCGTCCCCCTGCCGCCGTGGCTCACAAGCTCCAGCCGCCCGTCGTGGTCGCGCACGATTCGCTGCACGATCATCAGGCCAAGCCCGGAGCCTTTTTCCTTCGTCGTGTAGTACGGTTCGAAAATCCGCTTGATCTGTTCCTGCGGAATCCCGCCACCGGTGTCGGTCAAACTCACCCAGACTCCGCCGCCGGTTTCGCCAGTCTTGATGGTCAACTCGCCGCTGGTGCTCATCGCGTGCATTGAGTTTTTCATCAGGTTGATCAGCGACTGCTTGATCTGCGCGGCGTCGAACACGGCCAACGGCAGCGACTTCGCGAACTCCAGCTTGATCGCTTGGCCTCGGTTGTCGAACTCAGGGCGCAGCAGCTCGATCGTCTCCTGGACCGTGTCGTTGAGCGGGCTTTTTTTGAGCTTCGGTTTGCTCGGGCGGATGGCCTGCAAGAACTGGGTCACGATGTAGTCGAGCCGGTTGACCTCACCCTTGGCCACGCCGATGTATTTTTCCAGCTTGGCCGCGATGTCGCTCACTTCGTCGGAGTCGCCCTCACCCTTGGCCAAGCGGCCCTCGACGCTCGCTGCCGGTTGGCCAAGCTTGCGAATTTCGCGCTCCATCAATTGCAGATGAATGCTCAGGGCGTTCAGAGGGTTGCCCAACTCGTGCGCCACGCTGGCCGCCAGCAGGGTCAGGGCCTGGATGCGCTCGCTCTCGATCGCCTCGTGGGTCTGCTCCCGCGCCTCGGTAGCGTCGTGCAAAATCAGCGCCATACCGGTGCTGCCCTTGGCCTCGCCGTCGAGCGGCGCGGCGTAAAGCCGGATGAAGCGTTTGCGCGGGTAGTCCAGCTCGAACTCCCGCCGCACGACACTCCGGCCGCCTTCGTGATCCGCCGCCTGCAGGGATGCCCAGTCGAGCTCAGGAAGCAACCGCGTCACCGGCTGATCCATCGCCGCGTCCTCTTCAAAGCCAGTCAACTGACTCGCGGCGGCGTTGAGGTAAGTGACCTTCCCCTCCCGGTCGGCGACGAGCACACCGTCCTCGATCGTGTTGAACAGCGTCTCCAGAAACGACCGATCCCGGGCGAGCTGCTCGACAAACGACTGCAAGTTCTCGGAGTTGAGAGCATCAATGCGCCCGAGAACTTTTTCGATAAAACTGGACTTGGTCGAGGGCATGCGGGCTAAAGCCACTTTTTGATTTTGAAATACACAATGGTGGCCAGCGTGGACAAACCTGTCACCGCCAACGCCACAAGATACCCGGTCTTGCCCGACGCAATCTCAGGCATCTCGTGAAAGTTCATCCCGTACCACGTGCCAACCAGCATCATCGGCGTCGTGATCACGGTGAACACCGTCAACAACTTTACGATTTCGCCGGTCTTGTTCGACGACATGTTGAGGTAAACTTGCAGCACACCGGTCAGCGACTCCGCATACCGCGCCGCCAACTCGCCGATGTTGTAAAGCCCGTCGTAAACGTCGCGGTAGTACGGGATGAGGTGGGATTGAATGAGCTTGAACTCGCCACGGACGAACCGGTTGAGCACTTCCTTCTGCGGGCCGATGATCTGCCGCAGTTGCAGCACCTCTTTCTTGATCTGCAAAATCGTGTTGAGAGTCTCCTTGCCTGGGTCAGTCAACGCCTTTTGCTCCACCTCCGCCACTTCCATCTCCAGCTCGTCGAGGGCCGGCTTGTAGTTCTCGACGATCAAATCCAGCAGCGTGTGAGCCACGCGGCCCGGTTCCGTGGCAATATCCGCCGTGTTGCGCAGGCACATCTCCCCGGCCAACTCAACCGGCCGCATCGGCTTGCTATGGAACGTCACCAGGAAATTTTCGCCAAGATAAAAACTCAACTCCGACGTCGCAAACACCCCGTCCTTGCGGCTGTAATCCACCGCGTGAATCACCATGAACAGGTATGGCGAAAACTCGTCCTTCTCCTTTGGCAGATATTCCTCGACCTTCGGCGACGGACTCTCCGTCACACTGTCCTCGATGGACAAGGGGTGAAAATGGAAGACGTTTTTGAGGAGGAAATCGGTTTCCTGAGGCGTGGGATCCTCGAGGTCAACCCACAGAAACAGCTTGGTGTCCGCCAACAGCGTCGGCATCAAGAACAACTCTATGTCCTTGCTGTGCAACTTGCCTTCGGTCGTAAATGCGAATGACCTCACCATAAGCCTGCTGTTCTTTAGCGTTCAAATCGAAGCCCCAATAGGGACAAACTGGCTCGATATTACCTCCACTTAATCACAAAGCAACTCAAACCCGCAAAACTAGGTCAAAATGTCCCACCTCCCTGTTGTTTAATCACGACATTTTCCTCTTAACCAACTTGTTTCGTGTCATTTAAGTACACAATTTGACAAACTAAACTCACA
>JABGZB010000332.1 GCA_018674955.1 Verrucomicrobiota bacterium
GCATCAACATTGTTTACCCAGCAGAGAATGCGGAACTGTACGAGTGTATCGCCAACAACGGCGCGGTGATCACCCAGTTCCCGTTTAACCGCAAGGGCGACAAGCAGAGCTTCCCGATCCGCAACCGCATCGTCGCCGGCATGACGCTTGGCACGATCGTCATCGAGGCGAACCAAAAAAGCGGGGCGCTCATCACCGCCAACATGGCCGCCGATAATAACCGGCAGGTGTTCGCCGTGCCGGGGCGGATCGATTCGCCACAGAGCCGGGGTTGTCACAATCTCATCCGTAACGGCGCCGCGCTGTGCGAAAACGCCGAGGACATCCTCGCGGAGTTTGAGCATCTGTTCCCCAACCAAGCGCTTGGCCAAGCGGACAGCTCCGAGCCGGTGCCGCTGGCCAATCTAACGGATCACGAACAAGCCGTGTTCGATATTCTCGAAACCACCGAGCAGACGATTGACACAATTATTGCCAAAAGCGATCTGCCCACACCAACGGTTTCGGTGGCCTTACTCGGGCTGGAGATGAAGCACTTGGCCAAACAGTTGCCGGGAAAACTCTTCACCCGCCGCTGAGTTACTTTGCAACAGTCTCGATCTTGGCAGCGGCATTGGCCCAGTTGATGGGCTTGTCGGGCAGCAGGCCGAGGTAGAGGATCGCCGCGACGCAAAGGCCAAGCACCATTCGCGTTGGCCAAGCGATCGCCACTGGCGAGTTGTCGGGCGTGTCTTTCGACCAGTATATGGTGCGGATGATCCGAAAGTAATAGTAGATCGACACCACGACACCGAACACCGCCACGGCCAGCAGCGCGAAGTATCCGGCGTCACCGAACGCCTTAGCGGTGACCGATTTCACCAGCAGGAATTTGCCAAAGAAACCGGCAAGCGGCGGTATCCCAGCCAGTGACACGACGGCCAGCGTCAGCGTCAAGGCAAGGAATGGCGAGCGTTTGCCTAGTCCCGCAAGACAGGAAATGTCCTCCCCTTCCCCGTCGCGAGCCAACAGATTGATAATCATGAATGCCGCCACGAGCGTGAACAGGTAGCCGGCGAGATAATACAAAATCGCCGCCGTGCCATCGCCTGACTCCGACTGGGCCACGATGCCCATCAGCAGATAACCGGCGTTGGCGATGCCAGAGTAGGCAAGCAGGCGCTTGAGGTTGCGTTGCGGCAGGGCGCAGAGGTTGCCGTACAAAATTGTCAGCGCAGCAACCACCATCAGCATGCCCGTCCATTGAGCGGTGAGTTCCGGGACGACGCTGCCGAAAAGGCGGATCAGCAACACGAAGCCAGCCGCTTTCGAACCGACTGCGAGGAACGTCGTCGTGGGTGTCGGTGCGCCCTGATAAACGTCCGGCGCCCAAACCTGAAACGGGAACGCGGAAATCTTAAACGCCAGCCCGGCGAACACGAACAGCATGCCGAACAAAAACACGTTGCTTCCCAGCAGTCCATCGTGCGCGGCACGTATCACATCGAACTTGAGGCTGCCGGCCTCGCCGAACACGAGCGCAATGCCGTACACTAAAAACGCCGACGACACCGCGCCGAGAATGAGATATTTTACCCCCGCCTCAAGCGAGTGCATCCGATGCCGCTGAAAGCTGACTAGGATGTAAAATGTCACCGTGATCAATTCGATCGCGACGAACAACAAACTGAAGTCGTTCGCCGATGAGGCGAACATCATCCCGGACAGCGCGAACAGGATGAACGCGAGATATTCCGACATGCCGCCCTTCAGCCGAGAGGCGAAGTCCATCGCAAAAATCAGGACAAAGATTGCCGTCACCAGGAAGAATCGCTTGAAGAACAGCGCCAGACCGTCGAGCCGATAAATACCGCCGAACGCCTTACCGTCCGCCAGACCAACAAAGCTCTCGCGAAAGCTCAGTAGGAACACGAGGCCAAGCGCCCCGGCGGCGACCCAGCCCAGTGAGCGTCGCGCCGACTCCGACAGGAACAAGTCAGCGAGCAGGACGAGCAGCCCCAGCGCCACCACCATCACCTCGAGTTGAATGAATTGCAGTTGATCGCCCATGTCGATTTACCTTTCGGCCTCCGGCTTGGCCAAGCGTACGATTTTCGTCACTTCGCCCTCAATGCCTTTGGTCAGCAGCCACGGCGCAAAGCCGAACACCAGCAACGCGGCGAGCAGCAGGCCAAGCGCAGTCGCAATCAGCGGGTTGACGTCGCTCGCCTTGGCCCAGTCGTCACCACGCGGCCCATGCAGAATGTTGCGAATGGCGCGCATCATGTACAGGCCGCCGATCACAAATGCGCTCCACGCGGCGATCACCGTGATCGTCTTCAGCCCAGCCGCCCATGCGGCAAAAAAGATCGTTATCTCACCGGCGAAATTTGCGAATCCGGGCAAGCCGCAACCGGCGAACAACGCCATCAGCAGCGCCGAACCGGCTAGTGGCATTTGGCGCAGCAAACCGCCCATGCGGCTCATGTCGAGCGAGCCGGTTTGCCGATACAAATGCCCGCTCAAGCCGAAAGCCAAGGCGGCGAGCAGGCCATGGGCGATCATCACCAACACCGCGCCGGTCAGGCCGATCACGTTCAGGCTGGCGATGCCGAGGAAGATGAAGCCCATGTGCGCGACGCTGGAGTTGCCGATGAGCAGGTTAAGGTCTTTTTGGCGAACGGCGACCAAGCCGCAGTACAGCAGATTGCCCAAGGCCAGCCACGCCAACACGCCGAGCCAACTTTGCGCGCCAACCGGTGCCATCGGGATGGCCACGCGGATGAGCCCGTATAGACCGAACTTCTTCAGCACGCCGGCGTGCAGCATCGCGGTGGCGGTCGGCGCGGCGCCGTAGCCAAGCGGTGCCCAGGTGTGGAACGGCCACAGCGAAACCAGAATGCCGAAGCCAAACAGCAGCAGCGGAAAAATCCACTGTTGCGCCGCCTCATTGATCGGTTTTTTTCCCACTTTGTCGATTAAATCCGGGATGCTGAACGACTCCGCGCCGGTCTGCACGTACACACCAATCAACCCGATGAGCGCCAGCAACGCGCCGAGGCTGAGGTAGAGCGTGATTTTGTAGGTGGCGTAATTGCGGTTCGCCCCCCTGCCCCACACGCCGATCATGATGAACGTCGGCACCAGCGCGAGTTCGTGAAAGAAGTAAAAGAAAAACAAATCCATCGAGGCGAACGCGCCGAGGATGCCGCCGATCATCACGTTGAGCAGGATATGAAATTCCTTCACCCGATGCGTGATATCGTTCGCGCAACAAGCAGCCGCAAAGGCCACGATCGCTCCCATTAAAATAATGCCGATGTTGATGCCATCCGCAGCCAAGTGAAAATACAGACCGAGGCTCTCGACCCACAGAACCTTGGTTTCGAACTTCAACTCGCCGTCGATCTCGAAAGACAAAAACGCAATCAACGCGCAAAGCAGCGACAAGCCGGACGCGCCGATCGTGATGCCGCGGATTGCCTGCCGTTGGCTGCCGGGCACAAACCCGACAGCCACAGCAGCAAGCAACGGCAACATAACAATGATCAACAACCAATCCATTTCTCGATCAACTCAACGTGAAAACCAAAAGCACGGCCATGCCGGCGGCGAACCAAAAAGCGTACGTTTGCAGGTTGCCAGTTTGGGCCAGGCGCAACACGCGCGCGGCCAACTCGGTCGTGCCGTGTGTGCCACGCACCAACAACCCGGCGATTACCCAGCGGTCGATGGCGTCCGCCAGCTTGGCCAAGTTTTCCTGCACTTGGTCGATGAGCCACTGGTAAATTTCATCAAACCAAAATCGCTGGCGGAGCGCCTTGGCCAAGAGGCCCAGCTTGGCCGGGAGCGGATCGGCCTTGGCCCCGCTGTACAACGTGTTGGCCACGAGCATGCCGAACACTACGACGACGAGCGACGCGGCCAGCACCAGCGGGTTTGGCGCGTGAGCGTAAAAGTAACCGGCGAGCACCGACGGCACCGCGAGCACGAGCAGCGGCACGGTCATCACGGCGGGACTCTCCTTCGCTTGCTCGGCGTGTACCGAGCGTGGCTCGCCCATGAACGCCACGACAAACAGCCGCGTCATGTAAAACGTCGTCAGCAACGCGACGAACACGGCAACGAAAAATAGCAAAATATTATTCTCCAGCGCGACGTCGAGGATGGCTTCTTTGCTGAAAAAACCGCTGAAGAGCGGCACGCCGCAGAGCGCCATTGTGCCGATCAAAAACGTCCAGTATGTCTTGGGCATCCGATCGCGCAGTCCGCCCATTTTCCAAATGTCCTGCTCGTGATGCAGCGCCACAATCACCGAGCCAGCCCCGAGGAACAGCAGCGCCTTGAAGGAGGCGTGCGTCGTCAGGTGAAACATGGCGGCATCGGGCGAACCCAAGCCCACCGCCATCATCATATAGCCGAGTTGGGAGAGCGTCGAGTATGCCAGGATGCGTTTGATGTCGTCCTGCTGCACCGCCATCAGCGCGGCCATGAGCGAGGTCAGGCCGCCGATCCACGCGATCGCCTCCATTGCCCACGTGCCGTCGATCAGGAAAAATACGCGGCACAGCATGTACACCCCGGCGGCCACCATCGTCGCGGCGTGGATGAGTGCGCTGACCGGAGTCGGGCCTTCCATCGCGTCCGGCAGCCAGACATGCAGCGGCGCTTGGGCGGACTTTCCCATCGCCCCGCAGAAAATCAGGAACCCGGCCAAGCCGGTGATCGTCGCCGTCCCGTCGGAGACCGACTTGGCCAAGTCGGCAAACCCAACCGAGCCAAGCGCGGCCCAGACCATCAGGATGCCGAGCAAAAAACCAAAGTCGCCAACCCGGTTAGTGAGAAAGGCTTTTTTGGCGGCGTCGGCCGCGCTGGGTTTCTCGAACCAAAAACCGATCAGCAGATAACTCGAGACACCAACCAACTCCCAAAAAATGAACATCATCACGAAGTTGTCAGCCAACACGATGCCGAGCATCGAGAAAATGAAGAGGCTTAAGAATGCGAAGTAGCGTGAGAAATCGTGATCCTCCTTCATGTAACCCAGCGAGAAAATATGAATCAAACTGCCGACGCCGGTGACGACGCAAAGCATCAACTTGCCTAGCTGGTCAATTTGCAAACCGATGTCGATTTGCAATCCCCCGATCGCAAGCCAAGTGACGCTCGGGTGCAGTTCGCCGCCGA
>JABGZB010000333.1 GCA_018674955.1 Verrucomicrobiota bacterium
CGAACCGGTCGAACGGCATGTTGTCATTGAGAGCGCGAATCACCCAGTCACGCCACGGCCACATCACGCGGCGGCGGTCAAGGCTGTACCCGTGAGAGTCGGCGTAGCGCGCGGCGTCGAGCCAGTCGAGCGCCATCCGTTCGCCGTAACGAGGCGATGCTAGCAACTGGTCCACGACGCTCTCGTACGCGCGCGGCGACGCGTCGGCGAGGAAGGCATCAATATCACGCGGAGGCGGCGGCAGCCCGGTGAGGTCGAAGCTCACGCGCCGAAGCAGCATCTCCCTATCCGCACGCGGCGAGGGTTGCAGTCCGGCCCGCTGCAACTTGGCCAGGACGAATCGGTCAATCGCGCCTCTTGGCCAGGCAGAATTTTTCGCCGGGGGAATTGTTGGGAGCTTGGGAGGGATGAACGCCCAGTGTTTCTCCCACTTGGCGCCCTGTGAAATCCACGCGCGAAGTGTCTCGATGTCGCTTGACGTCAACGCCCGGCCGGAATCCACCGGTGGCATCCGCTCCTCCGGATCGGCGTGGGTGATGCGCTTGAACAACTCACTCCCGCTTGGCTTGCCGGCGGTAATGATCGCCTGGCCGGGGTCGCCGGTATCGAGACGCAGGTCGGCCTTGCGCTTGGCCGCATCCGGGCCATGACACTCGAAACAGTTCTCCGAAAGAATCGGCCGAATATCGCGATTGAACAGCACCGGCTCCCGCGCAACCACCGAGTTGGTCAAGAGCCACGCGGCAAGCAGCAGCACGCGCAAAAATGAGTTGTTCCAAGAGGAAGCCAAGCGGCGAAAAAGATTAAGCCCAGCGCGGCGCTTGGCCAAGCGCCTTCTCACTCATCCAGCCTACGGCCACCTTCTCACTGAGCGAGAAGAAATTCCACTGCTCCGTTCGTATTGATTCGCGTCCATTCGCGGTTCAAAAAACCGCTTGGCCAAGCAGAGAAGAAAAAAATGGTGGGTCGGGTGGGACTCGAACCCACAGCCAACGGCTTAAAAGGCCGCTGCTCTACCATTGAGCTACCAACCCAACGATCCGGGTTTGCCCCGGAAGCGGGTGAAACGTAATCGCCCACATACGTGACGGCAAGTTTAAAGCCTCGCCCCATTCGGCTTTTCTCGAATGGCACCAGCCCGTATCCTCCGGGGCGAATGGAAACTCGCAGACTGGGTAACACCAACCTCGACCTAACGCCAGTCGGCTTCGGTACCTGGGCCATTGGCGGCGGCGACTGGGGCATGGGCTGGGGGCCGCAGGAGGAGAAAGACTCGATCGGGTCGATCCTCGAAGGACTGGAGGCCGGCATCAACTGGATTGACACCGCGCATGCCTACGGCTTCGGGCTGTCGGAGGAGGTGGTCGGCAAGGCGGTCAGGGAATGGGGGCAACCGGTGATTGTTGCGACCAAGTGCGGCGTGTTGCCCAACGACGACAAAACTCCACGCCGCTTCGCCTCGCGCAAACTGATCCTTGAGGAGGTGGAAGGCTCGCTTCGCCGCCTGCAGGTCGACACCATCGACCTGTACCAACTCCACTGGCCGGAGCCGGACGAGAATGTCGAAGAGGCCTGGCAGACGCTGCTCGACCTGCAGGCGCAGGGGAAGATTCGCTGGCCGGGCGTCAGCAACTACTCGGCAAGCCAGCTTGGCCGTGCTGCCGCGCTTGGGCCGGTGGCCTCGTTGCAACCGCGCTACAGCCTGCTCAACCGACAGATTGAAACCGGGGGCCAGATGGATTGGTGTCGCGAAAACAACTGCGGCATCGTCTGCTACAGTCCGATGGAGAGCGGCCTGCTCACCGGCAAGGTCACCCTCGAGTGGATTGACAGCCTGCCGGAGAACGACTGGCGCCGCCACAAGCAGGAGGATCACCCGGTGGCCTCCCTACTCCGCCCGCCCAAACTCGAGCCGTTCCTGCAACTGGTGGACCAACTCAGGGCGATCGCGGAGCCAAGCGGACACACCGTCTCGCAGCTTGCCGTGGCATGGACGCTACGCCGGCCGGAGATCACCTCGGCCATCGTCGGCGCACGGCGCAGGGGCCAGATCGCCGAGACCATTCGCGCCGCCGAGTGGCCACTTGGCCAAGCGGAGCAGGACGCCGCGGCGGCCGCGGTGGATGCATTCCACCAGGGCATCGACTGACCGGACGTCTGGCCGGGCGGTTCAAAGAAAGCGGTCGTTTATAATTGCCAAACACGCTGGCTTAGCATAACAAAAAGGGCATGCAACTGGCAATCGCACTTCTCGTCATCGGCTTCTTGCTGATGTTTTTTGAGGTTCTGCTGCCGGGCATGGTGCTCGGCGCCTGTGCCATTCTCTCCATGATTGCATCGGTGGCATTGGCCTACGCCAACACCGACTACGGCAACGTTTTCCTCGTCATCGCCCTCGTCTTGTTGATGGTGTTTACGGTCGGTTTCGTGTACTGGTTCCCGAAATCGCATATGGGACAGAAACTCACTTCTACCTCCACCGTCGGTGATTTAGGGATTGATTTATCAGATTTGATTAATCATACTGGATCGGCGTACACGGATTTGCGCCCGTCCGGCAACGCCGCCATTGGCGACCGACGCGTGGACGTGGTCACCGAAGGCACGATGATAGACAAGGGCACCCCGATCCGGGTGGTCGCCGTCGAGGGTAGTCGGGTGGTGGTACGCGAAGTTTGATTTCTTAACCAAGACAGAACAATGACAAACACATTACTGGCACAATTCGGAGGCTCTGGCGGCCTGATCGGTTTAGGCATCATAGGCCTGATTCTATTCGTACTGGCGATCATCGTCCTAAACTTCGGGATGACGTGGTTGCGCGCAAAGGTATCCGGTGCGCCCGTGAGCTTCGTCGAACTCATCGCCCTGCAACTCCGCAAGATTCCGATCCGCCGAATTGTCGACCCTCGAATTACCGCGGTGAAGTCTGGTATCCCGGTCAGCATCGACGACCTTTCCACACACTTCCTGGCTGGAGGCCACGTCGAGATGGTGATCTCGGCACTGATCAACGCCCAGAAGGCAAACATTGCACTTGTTTTCGACCAGGCATGCGCCATCGACCTCGCCACCAAGGGCACCACTAAAAATGTGGTCGAAGCGGTTCATACTTCCGTCAATCCGCAGGTTATTGACTGCCCACCCGCTGGTGGCTCAAAACGCAGCATCGATGCAGTAGCCAAGGATGGCATCGTCATCAAGGCCCGCGCCCGCGTGACCGTTCGCACCAACCTGGACAGCTTCGTCGGCGGTGCCACCGAAGACACCATCGTTGCCCGTGTCGGCGAAGGTATCGTTTCCTCCATCGGCTCCGAGGGAAGCTACAAGGATGTGCTGGAGAATCCGGACCGCATTTCAAAGAACGTGCTGGCCAAGGGCCTCGACAGCAACACCGCCTTCGAGATTCTCTCGATCGACATCGCGGACGTGGACGTCGGCGAAAACATCGGTGCCAAGCTGCAGGCCGAACAGGCCGAGTCGAACAAACTCGTCGCCCAAGCGCAGGCAGAAGTCCGCCGCGCCGCCGCCGTCGCGCAGGAGCAGGAGATGATCGCCCGCGTGGCGGAGATGCAGGCCAAAGTGGTCGAGGCCGAGGCCGAGGTGCCTTTAGCCATGGCGGATGCCTTCCGAAGCGGCAATCTCGGCATCATGGATTATTACAGGATGAAAAACCTGGCGGCTGACACAGACATGCGCAGCAAGATTGCCGGCACCGACGAATCGTCCGACTCCGGCAGTCCGAAGAAATAAACCACCTTGGCCAACGGCTTCACAGAATGGCTGAACATCGGTCTGCCGGGGCAACCGATCCTGGCAGAGGCTCAAGACCTGTTCGGCCTTGTCTTTTTATTGATTGCCGCACTTGTCGGTTGGATCAACAAACGCAAGGATGCCTCCAAACTCGAGCAGGCGAGCCATGCCGTCCCCACGCAACGATCCCAACGCCCCGCCCCCGCCCAGGCCGGGAAGCCCACCGGCTGGCTGGCCCGTCTAGAGCAACTTGCCCAGACCCAACTCGACCAGACCGACCGGGAATCCGAGAGCCATTACGACGACAACTACGAGCAGGAATCAGTTGATCTGCCCCCGGTGATTGGCGCCGACGCACCTGTAACCCCTGCGCTGGTTGGCTCGACACAGGAAGCATACCGTGACACACCACTCACCAACCAGTTGCGCGAGGCCGAACAGGCCAGCGTAACCCGGAAAACGGCCTCGGGCAGGTCGCCTGTTTACGACTCACCCATCTACACCGGCAACATTGCACACCACATTGGCACCGACCTACGGGCCGCGCAACAAGCCGTCGTGGGTTCCATCATCCTAGGCGCGCCGAAATCACTCGAGAGCCCCGGGCAGGTCAATCGCCAATAAACTCGAGTTTTTAGGTTCAAGTTTTCGGCTTGGTTGGGCTTTCTCTTGAACTCCCACACACTAATCAGCGAGGGCGCTTGGGTTTCGTCAGTGGGAAGGCATTTGGCAGATGCCTCACCTCGCTCACCTCGCCGTCGAGCAGCAGCACCTCGACGATGTCGAAGCGAAACTTGGTCTCCGGGTTGCCGAGCCGCCGCAGGTACTCCTTCGCCGCTTGGCCAAGCAGCCCACGCTTGCGCTGATTCACGGCGGCGGCGGGGCGCGTCCAGCCGCCCTCTGTCCGCGCCTTCACCTCGACGAATACCAGGCAGTCGCCGTCCCGAAACACGAGGTCGATCTCGCTGCCCTTCGTGCGGAAATTGGCGGTGAGAAACTTGAGACCCGCCCGCTTGAGATGCCGCCTTGCCGCCGCCTCGCCGACCCGGCCCCGGCGCAGATGCTCCGGCTCGCACCGCAGGCCAAGCGCCCGTTTAACCGCGTGCCACAGGCTCATCGGTCGTCGGGTTCGGGAACAGCCCAAGCTGCGACTGCGGCTTGATCGGCGCGAAGCTGTGCCGATGCACGCGGCACGGCCCCAGCTTGGCCAAGGCGTCGAGATGCTCGCGCGTGCCGTAGCCCTTGTTCGAGGCGAAACCGTAGCCGGGGAATTCGCGGTCGAGTTTCACCATCATCTGGTCGCGCGTGACCTTAGCCAAAATGCTCGCGGCGGCGATCGAGTAGCTCAGCGAGTCGCCCTTCACCAGTGCCGTCTGCGCCTGGCCAAGCGACGCCACCGGCCGCCCATCGACCAGCACATGCTCCGGCGCCTGGCCAAGCGTGGCCAACGCTTGCTCCATCGCCCGGTGCGTCGCCTGCAAAACATTGATCCGGTCAATCTCCGCTGGCTCGACGAGTGCGATGCCAAACTCGAACCCATCCAGCGACTGCAGCAACTCGAAGAGCGACTCCCGTTTTTTGGCGCTCAACTTCTTTGAGTCGTTCACCCCGTCCAGCGGCTTGGCCAAGCCATCACGAATGTGTTCGGGCAAAAACACCGCCGCCGCCGC
>JABGZB010000334.1 GCA_018674955.1 Verrucomicrobiota bacterium
CGGACGAGTGGGAACTGGCGCACGGCCTGAACCCGGCGGCCAATGATGCGCCGCTCGATCTCGACGGTGACGGCGCGAACAACGCCCACGAGTTTCTCGCCGGCACGAATCCCGGCGACGCAGCCAGCCGGCTGGCGCTTGACTTGGCGCTTGGCCAAGCGGGTGAACTGCTGGCAGAATTCACCATGCAGCCTGGCCGCCAATATTTTTTGGAAACAACCGAGGCGCTTGATGGCGAGTGGGGGTCGATGCCCGGCGACGTGTATCAACCCATCCCGGGCGGTGTTGGCGAAACGATTCAGATTCAAATTGGAAGCCAGGAAACGGGCAAAAAACGGTTTTTCAGGGTACGAGTAATGCGGTTGGCTGATTAAGGTTTTGCCGCTAGTCTCCCCGGCCACATGGCTCGGACTGGGTCAAGGTCAGATAACTTTTTTATGGATATTCAGGTAGCAGTGCTGTGCGACGCAGCCACGGATTACAAAGGCAAGTTGAACCTGCTAGGCACGTTCAACTCGATTCAAACGCGGGATCTGCCGTCCAACTACCCGCAGTGCTCGATTGTGCTGCGCGTGGTGTTCAAGCGCGTGGAGGAGGGTTCGCACAAGCTGCGAATCAATTTCGTCGATGAGGACGGCAAGTTTGTCATGCCGAGTATCGAGCTTCCATTCGAGGTGAGCGTGCCGGAGAACGACAGTTTTGCATACCGAAATTTCATCCTCAACATCCAGCGCCTGAAGTTTGAGAAGTTCGGCCAGCACGCCGTAGACATCGCGATCGATGGCAGGCAGGAGGCCAGCATCCCGCTGGAGGTGAAACAGATCCCCGAGCAAGGCGATGAGGATAACAACGCCTGAGTCGCAGTCGATCATCGCGCTTGGCCAAGCGCACCAAGCAAAACAATTTTTACCATATGGTTAAACGATTACTCAACTTGGCTGCGGCCTTGGCAGCACTGGCTGCCCCGCGCCTGGCCAACGGCATAGACCTCATCAAAGAGGGCGCTGTTTTCAAGTACCACAAGGGCACCAAGGAGGCCTCCTCTCCGCGCACGGCGTGGACCAAGGTTGATTTCGATAACTCCTCCTGGTCGCGCGGAGAGACCCCGTTTTTCAACAACGAGAAAACCAACGGCGGCACCGAACTGAGTGACATGCAGCGCAAATATTCAACCGTGTTCCTGAGCCGGAAATTTCGCGTGACCGACCCCTCCGTGCTGGGGGTGGGCACGCTTCAGGTCAAGGCGGATGACGGCTTCGTGGCGTGGCTCAACGGGGTAGAGATCGCCAGCCTTCACAAGCCCACATCAACGCTCCGGTACAGCTCGCAGGCAACCAAGTCCAATCGCGAGCCTATCAAATGGCACGTGACCTCGTTGCACAACATGAGCGAAACGGCAGAGAAAGGCTGGAACGTGTTGTCGGTTATGCTGCTTAATTTCCGGAAGTCCAACAGCGATGCCTACCTCGACGTGCGGCTCAGTGCCAATGAGCGGGAATTCGTGCCGCCCGAGGTTGTGTCCATCTCCCCCGAGCCGGGTGAGGTCACCGAGCTGAGCGCGATCACCGTCACCTTCAGCGAGCCGATGTCCGGCGTGGATGTGGATGACCTGATGGTCAACGACTACCCCGCGACGGAACTGACAGAGAAAGCCAACTCGTTCACATTCCGGTTCGCTCAACCAGCCAATGGGAGGATTAATGTCTGGTGGGCGCCGGGCCACGGCATCGGCGACCGGGCGTCTCCGCCGAATAAGTTTGCCCCTGAGGGAAGCACGGGAGTTCAAAAAGCCACCTGGAGCTACGAACTGCTCGACCTCGTGCCGCCGCGCTTGGCTAGCCGCCTGCCGCTCGCCGGCATGGCGCGCCAGTTCAGCCAGGTGGAGCTGTGGTTCGACGAGCCGGTGCAAGGCATCGACGCGACCGACCTCATGGCCAACGGCCTCACGGCCAAGGCGGTGAGCGGCCACAGTGCCGGGCCGTATATGTTTGAGTTCGACGAGCCGGCGTTTGGTCAAGTGGAACTGACCTGGGCGAACGACCACGGCATCACCGATTTCAACAGGGCACCCAACCCGTTCCTTGGCCAAGCCTGGTCGGTGCAGGTTGACCCGGCCCACTCCCTCGGCGACGTGGTGATCAGCGAGTTCAGCGCCGCCTCCACCCGGGCGTACAAGCGCGTGGACGGAGACTGGATCGAGCTGCACAACCGCGGCGACGCCACAGTGAGCCTCGCGGGCTGGTCGTTGACGGACAACCGGGCCAACTTGGGCAAGTGGCTTCTCCCCGACCTCTCGATCGGCGCCGGCAAACGGATCGTCATCTTTGCCACCGGCGAGGACATCCGCAACAAGAGCACCTCCAAGCCGTCGCACACCAACTTCAAGCTCAACCCGAATGGCGAGTACCTGGCGCTCTGCAGCCCGGAGGCGCCCCGCCGGGCCGTGTCGGGAATTGAGTATCCCGAGCAGGCCGCGAGTGTCAGCTACGGGCTCAACAAAAACAACGAGTGGAGCTATTTCTCAAAGCCGACACCAGGCGCGGCCAACAGCGATGCCACCGTCTCGGGCCGTGTGAAGCCGGTGCATTTCAGTTTGCCGCGAGGTTTTTATGAACGGAAATCGATCTTCCTCACGCTGTCCACGGACACTCCCGGCGCAAGCATTCGCTACACCACCAACGGAGACACCCCGGCCTGCTGTGGCACGGGACAATACGACAATGTTGGCAAGGTTTACTCCGGGCCGATCCGGATCACCAAAACGAGCATCGTGCGGGCCGTTGCGTACAAGGATGAGATGCTGCCGTCGAAGATTCGGACGAACACTTATTTTTACGGGCTGCCAACCTCGCGGCGGCGACTCCCCGTCCTCTCGCTGGTAACCGATGACCGCCACCTTTGGGGCTCGAAAGGCATCCAAAAACAGCCCAATGCGCAGAGGCACGGCATTGCTTGGGAAAGACCAGTGTCAGCGGAACTTATTCGCCCTGAGGACAATGGCGGCTTTGCGGTGGACTGCGGCATTCGTATACAGGGCGGCGGTTATGTGCGTCCAAAATACAATCCCAACTCTGGCTTGCCGTTTAGTAAATATTCGTTTCGGCTATATTTCCGGGGCGATTACGGGGCCGGGCGACTCGAGTATCCATTATTTGGTGACATCCCTGTCCAATCATTCGACCGAATCGTCCTGAGGGCTGGAATGAACGATCACACCAGCCCTTTTATCAAGGACGAATGGGCCCGCCGACTGTGTTCCAACCTAGGACAGGTTTCACCCCGTGGTAACTTCGTAAACCTATACATCAACGGCAAGTACAAGGGCTATTACAATCCAACCGAACGCATCGACACCAAGTTTCTTGCCGACTGGTATCAGACGGATGAAAACTATGACGTGATCGCACAGTTCAACGAAGTCAGAAGCGGTAGTGCGGTTGCTTGGAACAAAATGCTAACCTACGTCAGGAGATATGATATGAATGATCCGAAGCACTTTAAAGTTGTCGAAAAACAGTTTGATATGGATAACTTTGCCGATTATCTCCTTCCCCTGATATGGGTTGCCAACCGAGACTGGCCGCATAACAACTGGAGGGCGGCTCGCCACAAGCCAGATGGAAAGTTTCGATTGTACGCTTGGGATAGCGAGCACGCATTTCAGGCAAGTACCAGCCACAATACAATTGCTAACGAATTAGGAGAAAGCAATGCCGCCGATATAGCGGTGCTTTTCAATAAGCTAAGAAATAGCCGTGAATTTCAATTGATTTTTGCCGACCGCGTCCACAAGCACCTATACAACGATGGAGGACTAACGGACGTTGAAATTCGCAAGGTCTACGATGACCTCTACAACACCGTAAAAGGCACCGTGAGTGTCAGTAAAAGCTGGGGAACCAATTGGATTCGGAGCCGACGTTCTCCAATGTTACGACATCTCAAAGAAGCCAATGTGGCCGCCTCAGACCACGCTCCAAAGTTCAATCAATTTGGTGGTATCGCGCCCAACGGTTTCAAACTGAAAATGACTGCCAGCGAGGGTGACATTTACTTTACAACCGACGGTTCTGACCCTCGAACGAGGTACTCAGGCTCAGTCTCGGCATCGGCAAAATCTTACGACAAGAAACAAGGACTTAGCATTTTAAAATCAACCGAAGAGTCCACCAGAATAAATATCAAAGCACGATCACTAAACGGCGGCACCTGGAGTGCTTTAACAGGAGCCACGTTCATGGCGGGTGACGAAAGTCCTCCGATCCGTATCAGCGAAATCATGTACAATCCTCAGGGGGGCGATGCCTTCGAGTTCCTTGAACTCCAAAACATAGGCGACACTGAAGTGGACCTGTCCGGTTTTTCGTTTGACGGCATAACATTTCGCTTCGCGGAAGACAGCGAATCACTTGATGCCGGGATGTACTTACTGCTCGTCAACGATGCCAATGTCACGGCATTCCGGGCGCGCCATCCCGGCGTGCGGCTGGATGGCCTTTACGAGGGCAGCCTGTCGAACAAGGGCGAGCGGCTGGCCCTGCTCGATCGCAATGGCGAGACCGTGCTGTCGGTGGACTACGACGACGACGGCGCTTGGCCAAGCTCGCCTGACGGCGACGGCTACTCGCTCGTATTGAGCAACCCCGACGGCGATCCCGACTCGCCGTCCAACTGGCGCACCAGCCTGGCCAAGGGCGGCACGCCCGGCAAGCCCAGCCCCAGCGGCCCGCAACCGTTGGTCATCCTCAACGAGGTGCTCGCCGAGAATGTCGACTCGGTGCCAAACGGCGCCACGTTCCCCGACTTTGTTGAGTTGAAGAACGTCGCCGGCACTGATGTGTACCTGCAAAACTGGAGCCTGAGCGACAACCCGGCCAAGCCCAGAAAGTTCAACTTCCCCGCCGGCACAGTGATCAAAGCCAACGGCTACCTCGTGGTCTGGCTGGATACAGCCGCGGAGGCGCCCGGGCTGC
>JABGZB010000335.1 GCA_018674955.1 Verrucomicrobiota bacterium
AGTTTTGTTCCTTTCTGGTAACGAGTGCATTCAGGATGAGACGAACGCCAAGCAGCAAACCGCCACTGCCAAGCAGGACGTATGACTTCGTCTCCAAGGTGAAATCCAGTTGATAATAGTAATAAATGAGAAATCCAGTCAGGGAAATCCAGCCAGTGAATGAAACCAACGGGCGATGATTCATGCGCCCGAATACCATTAGCAAAATCGAAAGTAAAATCCCCGCATTGGTGAAAAACGCCAGTAAAATGACTCCCACAGCGATCACGATGACTTGTGAGTCCATCTGTTTTTTAAATCCACCAACGGCATAAGACAGGAGGTACAACAAACCAAAACCGGCGATAAAATTAGGCAGCCAGATTTCAAATCCTAAAACGGGTTCAAGTTTCGGATCACTCATCAATCCCGACTGCATCACTGCCAAGCCAAGAAGTGTACAAATCAAGGCATACGCAACTGGATCATAAAGTTTTTTGACTTTCTCGTGAAGCAGCAGAAACCCAGCGCAAATCATATAGGCGAGGAAAAAGAAGTTCATAATCCAAGCGGCGACAACGGGCATCACACTACTATCTAAATCTGGCAGGGCAATGACAGCCCCGATGAAGAACCCAAGGAAGTAACAACTGGAAATAAATCGATCCAGCACAAACGGAAAAAGCTTATAGGTCAGTACAGTTGCCAAACCAACGCCTAGGGTTGCCGGCCATATTTCACCCCTCGACGACAAGGAAAGCAAGTCGTCAAACATCTCCACAAAACCAATCACGAACATTATTTTACTAACGGCCAGAATGGTGAATGAGCAGGTGGCGACAAACACATGAAGGATTGGGTTGCTTTTTTTCGCTACAATCAACAGGCCGTATGCTGCGGCAACAAACACCAAACCCAGGATCAGCAGCGTGTCCTCATCAAGAATCCCATAAATTGCCAGAAATAGAAAAAAGAAACCGGTGGCGATCACGGCGCCGATCAACGTCAGGATGCGGAGGTAAATCGGCACCTTTTCGCCAACACTTCCGACGGCCAATTGTTTGCCGGCCTCCTCGGGATCATGGAGTATCCCTTTCGCGTTTAAAGTGTCGAGCAAGGCCCCGGCGGTGATGGGTTCATTGGGTTGATTCATACGATCCCTTCCATTGCAGTTGAATTTTACGGAGAAACATTACTGCCAACCCAAAGTTCACCACCGTAAACATAAAACCAATCAACAGGATCGGCAGGATGCCCAAACTCATTTCGATGAGTACTCGGATGCAAAGCATCTCCAGCGATAAACAAACGGACAACGTCACAAGCGTCAGCACTCCCAGGCTGCGAGCCTTCAGTCGATAGCAGGCGTAGAACATTCCAAGCCCGAGGATTCCCGCCCCGGCGCCATAGATGACGAGTGGAGGCAGGGAACTGATGACGAACTTGGCGAAGATTGGGATGTCGAGGCCAAGAACCGAGATGGTGGTGTTGTAGTCGATGTCCGCCGCGACAATTAAGGTCCAAATCGGCAAACTCAACGGAAGAATCGTGCAGAAGGCGGGGACGATCCGCGTCCAGTTTGGCTGTAACCATTCAACACCACGGGCAACGGCCCACTCGCGGGCCGCAAGGATTGCTCCGTTCAACAGCGCCATATCGACGAATAGAAATCGCGTCATCTCTCGCGTCGGCGAAAAAATAAACTCAAAGGCGGCACCGGCATCGATCCCTCGGAAGAAATAGAGCCACACCGAGAGATTCGCGAGCACGCCCCACAAAACCCAATACGCTCGAAAGCGGGAAATGATTGCCCAGCCAAAAATCAAAACCGCCCATTCCAGAAACAGGACAAAAGAGTCTGCGCCGGTTTGATACACTTGACCGAAGATCGCGAGGAACACCCCGACCAAAACACCGGCGGAGAGCAACAGCATCTTGCCGGTGAGCCTCTCAAGCGACCGTCGCCACGCGCCCACCAAACATCCCGCGATGGCCAACTCCACGATGGTGAACTTGGCCCAAGCTGGGATCGACTGCCAATTCACAGCGAAAAAGAAAATGACCCCGGCCAAGGACAGTACCGCCCCTAGGATCAGCAGCAGCTGCGACAGCCAAGCCTGCCAAGCGCCTCGTGGGTGCAGAATATCCAGTGCCGCTTGTCGGCCACTCCGGTCGATGTGCCCGCTGGCGAACAGCATCTCCACCCACTCGCACGAGGCGGAGGCTTGCTCCTGAACCGGCTGATCCGGGCCTGTGTCCATCGGTTCCATGCCGTCAACGGAGAGGACACTATCACAACCCCCGCAAAAACCGTTCATTCATTAAATCAATACCCAGGGAGTGAACCGAGCCGGAGAAAAAACTTGCTCCCATTCCTACTCATGCGGGCATTTTTGAAACGAGCTGCCTTAGGCTTCACTCTGGTGGAGTTGCTGGTGGTGATTGCGATCATCGCCATTCTTGCCAGCCTGCTGCTGCCAGCCCTTGGCAACGCAAAATCCGCAAATGGCTCTATACCCGTGTGGGTGACATGACAACCGGCTCACTGCACCCTTACCTTGACAACAAAGACGTCTATCTTTGCCTGACTGACAAGAAAGAGTTGAGTTCCGGCAGGCCGCGCCGGAACGGCAACACGGGCGGTGGAGGCGGGAGGTTCAACCGGTTTGCCCCGCGCAACTACAGCTACGCCATGAACTGCGGCATTTGCCATGAGACCAAGGTATCCGCCTTCAAGGAGCCCACAAAGACGATGTTGCTGATGGAAGGCAACCTAGGGCCGAATGATTACAGCGGACAGGTGGGGCCAAGGGGATTTGGTGGCGTTGCCGAGTCGTTGTCTCTCCGGCACAAGGGTTATGGGAATTTGCTCTTCTCAGACATCCATGTTGAGAAAATGGACGGTGACGCCTATCGCAAAGCTTCCAGGAAAAAGCGATTTTGGCTGCCGAGAAACCTTCCCGCCGACGCGATGGCGCGTCGCGCATTTAGCGGCCTGGAGGATTAGCTTCGAAGCCCTCAGTTGGCACTGAGATAATCGGTCACTGCTGCATGTCCTCGTGACTTGGCCAAGGCGGCCGGAGTGCGGCTGAGCCGGTCCGCCACCCGTTCAACCTTAACTTCCTCCACCAGGTGGCGTGCCGATTCGAGTTGACCATGTTGAGCCGCCCAGTGCAGGGCCGTGAAGCCGTATTGATCCACAGCAGCAGGGTCGGCACCTAGGCTAAGTAATTGTTTCATCAGGCTGACGCGACCACTCGCCGCAGCGACGTGCAGCGCGGTTCTGCCCCGGCCGTCTCTCAGGTTCGGGTCGGGATCGCGGGAGAGCGCGAACGACAACTCGTACACGTTGCCTTCCCGGACGAGGCGGTGCAGTTGCGGTTCCTCGTTCGGCATATAAAAGGCGTGGTCTGCCTGACGAGCGAGAAGGCGTTCCAGGGAGCCATCCTTCGGGTTGGCCTTGGCGAGGTGAGCGGCTTCCTGGTTGCGATTCAGCAGTTCCATCCACTTGATCGCGCTGTAGCCGGTCTGGGGATCAGTAGCTTGATGGAACAGGCCATTGATCTTTTGGCGTTCGTAAAGCTCACCTTTGTTGGCGATGACCTGCTCGAAAAACGACCGCAGCTGACCGGCGGTTGGAACGCGTTTTTTGGCAACGGGGCGGAGCTCCAACTCATCCTTCACCTGCACTTCCACCGGATCAGCTTCCATCTCCATTCCCATCATGCCCATGCCGCCCATTCCCATCATCCCGTAGGGATTCATCCCCATCCCCATGCCGGGCATTCCCGTCGGCATGCCCATGTCTGGGATCTCTTCTTCCTTTGCTGCTTCTGCCGCGTCCACTTCCTTCTGTGTTGGAGTGTCATTGGGATTCTCCGGATCGTGGCCGGTTAGATTTTCATCATGATCATCAAATCCATCCTCGTCGCTATCCACCCCTACGTCAGATTCCGTGAGCCAAAGATCCGCCGGCTTCTTCAAGGGCGGGAAAAGATTCGTTTTTTCGGATACATCTTCTCGCATCCCCTGCATACCCATGCCGCCCATTCCCATCATGCCATACGGATTCATTCCCATGCCTGGCATACCCATGCCGTAGGGCATCATTCCAGGCATCATCCCGGGCATCATCCCGGGCATCATTCCAAACATACCCATTCCAAACATGCCCATGTCATCCTCGGGCATCAGTTTTTGAGCGACCTCAGTGCGGCCAAGTGCCTCTGCCAAGTCGGGCGGTATGAAGCCAAGCCGGTTCTCTTCGGTGCTGGAGAGTTCCGAGAGTTCTACAGCGACATCGACCATCTGACTGCTGCCGATGGCGGCCACGAGATGCATTACCGTGTTCCCGTTCGTATCGGCCCCCATCAGTGCCCTTCGTTCCTTTGGCTTGGGGGAATCCTTTTTTTCTTCGCGTTGCATGCCCGGCATACCGAACGGATTGCCCATGCCATAGGGATTCAAACCGGGCATCATTCCCGGCGGCATCCCCGGTAATCCACCGAAGTCCGGCATCGCCTCCTCCTCTTCCTCGGAGTCCATCGCATTATCGTCGGAGGATTCATCCTCACCCACTAGGTTAGCCGCATCATCTTCTGCTATCTCAACTGCATCTTTTTCAAATTGTGCCGTGTCCACTTGTTCTTGGGTTGGTGTATCGTCCGGATTTTCCGGATTAGTTCCAACCAGGTTTTCATCATAATCGTCGAATCCATCCTCGTCGCTGTCGACGCCAATTCCCTCAAATTCCTCCTCATCGAATTCCGGCATGCCCATCCCGCCGAAGGGATTCATTCCCATTCCAGGCATCCCCATCATGCCCATGCCCATCCCGCCGAAGGGATTCATCTGCCCTTGGAAACGTTCAAAATACTCGACATCGTCCGTCAGGACTTTTGCGAATAATTCTCCCAACTCCGCATTGTCTCCGGCCTTGATCTCGGCCTTGTGCGTCAACAACAGCGAGACCGTGCGCGAGTTGCCGTTGATGGCGGCGTGGTACAGTGGCGTGAACCGGTCGCCGTCAGGGAGATTGGCCAGGGTCGCATCCTGCTCGAGCATCCAGTTGACCAGGCCGACTTGGCCGTTGGTACACGCTAGGTGGATCGCCGTTTGGCCAAGCGTGTTGAGTTGTTTCAGGTCGGCGCCGGCATCGATTAACGGCTTAACCAAGCCGGCTCGCCCGTGGATCACCGCCAGGTGCAGCGGCGTGTTGCCGTTGGCATCGGGGGCGGTTGTCGTTTGCCCCTGGCCAAGCAGCCACTCGATGGTTTCCGTTTGGCCGGCAGCACAGGCCAGATGTAGTGGCCCTTGGCCTAGCGCGGTTTTCGTGTCCAGCTTGAGTCCCTCGGCGACCAGTTTTTTTAGCAATTCGACTTGGCCCCCGGCGGCTGCGGCGTGAACCATGCCTCGACCGTCGTTGGCCTTGGCCTGCAGATTGGCGCCCTGGCCGATGAGCCATTCCGCGATCGCGGTTTCTCCCAGGCCCAGCGCGAGGTGCAGCGGGGTGTTGCCTATCTCATCCGATGGATTGATGTCGGCACCCGCAGTCACCTGCGCCTGGGTGTCGGTTAGGTCACTGCGCAGAACGGCCAGGTGGATTTTTTTGATGCCATAATTGCCCTGCAGGTTGGAGGGATCATGTCCCGGCAATGGTTCGGGCGCTTTAGCTTGAGCCTCTCTTTGCTCTTCTGCCGCTTCGGCTCTTTCTTTGGCCAAAACAGTATCTCTTTCTGCTTGAGCCGCGTCCTCCACTTCCATGTGCTTTGGAGTATCGTTGGGATCCTGAGTATCGTGCCCGGTTAGGAATTCATCGTAGTTGTCAAAACCATCGCCATCACTATCCACAAAACCATCGTCATCACTATCTGCCCCGATGGGCCATTGTTCTTCAATCTCTTCCTCCTCCACAACGAGAGACGCCGGTTCTGGTTTGGCAAAAACGGACTCCGTTACAAAAATGGATTCCGCTATAGTATGGCCGAGCACCAGCAGGAACGGCGAGGCCAGCGCCAGCACGATTAGGGCAACCCACGCGTACCAGTATCTGCGCGTGTGTTGGATCGCCCAACAGAGGACGAAAATACCGCCAAAAAGGGAAAGAGGGGATAGCACGAGGGCAAACGGCGCCCAAATGGCAGTCGCCATGCCGGTCAATCCACCCTGCAAAGAAGGTTCAATCGCGACGGGTACTGGCGATGATTTGTAAGCCTCCACCAATGAATCAAAGAATAAACCGATCACAAATCCAACAAGACAAAGCACTGCAAATCCTCCCATAACGGCAAACCCCCCGTAGTTGGAAAGGAACATGGCGGGTTTGCGAACAGGCGTGGCTGCTTGTTCATGAAGTAGTTTTGTGATTTTGGTCCGTTTGAAACTAATGGCTCTATCTAGGGGTGTTTCATTATTGTTGTTTTTAATATTTATATCAGCGCCTGCTGCGGCAAGCAGCTTTGTGATTTTCTTGTGTCCCATCAAAGCCGCTTTATGCAAAGGAGTGTCACCATCAACATCCTTTGCATTTAGATTAGTGCCAGAAGACAAGTGTTGTTTGACAGCTTTAACGCTTCCTATTCCGGCTGCTTCGTGAATTGAGATATCTGGTGTTTTGGATGGTGCGGTCTTTGTTTTGCCGAATAATCGGCCACATAGCCAGTTGCCCAGGAGGCCTCGGAAAAAAACGCAGATCGAAAATAAAGAGGAAGAAAAGAACGCAATAATAAAAAACAAATCCGCCTTACCGCCTCTTGAATCCACTGCGGCAGCAAGAAACGCAAGTAAAACGAAAGAATAGAGGATGGAAAGTTCCCCGGTAAAAAGAAGCGGCTTTATCGGGGCTAAATGTTTTTTGGCGGCTCCTGCTAACTTCAACAAAATGCCGCTAAAAAGAAGCCAAATCGGAGTGAACAGTAAAAGTATTACATCTGACCTATTATTGCCCGCTATAAATACGATCGTAAGGCCCAACGTGAGAAGAATGGTCATGCCAAGCAGTATGTATCCCAAAACACCAACCGGGCGGCGTTGATGGTTTAGCACAAACCCATACCGGGTCAGATACAACATGAAACAGGCGAATAAAATGACTGGCAGAAAATAAAACCACTCCGTTCGATCCCTCGAAATTAGTGTGGCTAGAATAGGTATGCCTGAGAAAAACAAAGCTAGGCCGGAAAACGATGTCCTTTTGCGGCGATTTTTTGCCCATGGCAGCATTGCAACGACGAACAATAGCAAGCTCATCGATGTAGTGATTGCGAAAAAAAACCAACTCACCGACCGTGGCGCAGGTCCTTCATCAAGAGTAATGAAAAGAAGGGCGGTAAACGCGGACAACATCAAAAGAAAAACAAACCGGACACCGGGGGGATATTTTTGCTCTCTCATATTGGTTGGTTGCTCAGTGGGTTTATTTCACTTCCTTGACCTGGTCGGCGTATTTCTCTGTCAGATAATCACGGTTCTCCTGCTCGTAGGCCTTGAGCCGGTGACGCAGGCCGTGTGAGTTGCTCGAGTTAAAGTTCAACAACACCAGCGCCCAGGCTGCCAGAGCCAGCAGCACGGCGGTCAGGATCGCTCCCCGTTCTGGATTGGTACGAATCTTCACGGGGTTGGTACCGGTGTCCGGGTAGGGGGTTGGGCCTTGGCAGGGCGCGGGGCGAGCAGATGTCCAGGCACTGCGGTGAAGGAAAACCGGACCGGATCACCAAGGAACCGCGACTTGGTTTCCATCGCCAATTCCCATCGCCAGGCCCGGACATGTTCGCGTTGATCAGGCAGCATGATGGAGGAAGCCACGCGCCGGATGATTGGAATCCACTCCTCGCCGTTGTGGCGCTCAAGCCGGGTGCCGTTGACGCGGTAGCTGACCCGTTCGCCGTTAGCTTGATCGATCCGGATGACGTCGAAGCGTTCGCCGCGTATTAGCTTCGGCTCGCCCTTGGCGTTGGCAATGTCACGCCGCCAATGCCTGGCTGCGTCCAGTGCGGCAGAGGTATAACCGGCGGCCTTGGCCACAGCCTTGTTATGTTGATACACCACTGTGAAAAACCGAGATCCGCAGAGCAGCAACACCGCGAAGAGCCCGATGTAAACCAGGCATTCAATGAGCGATACGCCGGCCTCGCTGCGGGTTCTGTGGCTGCGAAGTTTCATTTCAGTTCCACCACGCGCTCGACCCGGCCCCACTTGGCCCGCTTGGTTGGCACCCAGGCGAGGGTCAGTTTTTGGTCATGCACCGTCAGGACAAACTCGCTCTCGGGCAGATTCTGCACCGCCTCGCCGACCGGCGTAATCCGGTGTTCACCGGTTGTGTATTTTTGGCGTTCACCGGCGAGCAGCACGTCCATCTCGCCATCAATCAACTGCAGGGCTACGGCCTCGAAGTATTGCCGGCGAGCCAAATCAAGGTCACCTGAGCTGGAGACGCTTAAAGGGATGAACACCAGTGCCAGGACGGTGATGGCGACCGCAACGTCCAGTTGCAGGAAGGCCAAGCGATTGGCCAAGCGGGTTGTAGGGCGAATGTTCATTATTCTATGCCTTCAATCATTGCAGCAATGGGCAGAAAAAATATCGTTGCGATGCCCAGCACGCAAAGCCCGTTGAGCAGGGTCAAGAAGGTGAACGCGTAGTAAAAGGCCGATTGTTGCTGCTTGTACGCCAGCGCCGACAGGTGATTGGTCCAGCCTTCCAGCGTCTCGCGGAAGGTGGCGCTGCCGTGCCCGGCATTCTCCACGCGCCAGGCGAGGTCGGCCCGCCGGTCGAACCGGCGCAGCGCTTTGGCCAACGGCTGGCCGTTACGTAGGTCGTTTGCCGCCTTGGCTGCACGACCGCGAACGATACTGTTTTTCGTGGCAGCGGCAGCGGCCTCGATCGCCTCCTCCTCGGCAACGCCGTTGTCGAGCAGTTCACAAAAAATCCAGATGAAGTTGCGCTTGATCCGGTTTCGCCTCCACGGCAACAGCCAGGCTAGGCGGCTGAACAGCCGGTTTAGGAACGAACCGGTGTCGTGCGAGGCTGACAAGCCTAAGAGATGAGTCACCGTCAGGAAGGCCACAAACATAATCAGCAGCACCGGGATGACACGAGCTATTCCGGTTTCATACCAACTCATCAATAAAACAGTAATCTCAGGCAACTCACCCATCATGTCGTAAAGCACATCCTTAAATTTTGGCAAAATAAGAACAAGTACGCCGGAGCTCATCATCAGCGTGGTGGGGATGAGGATCAGGAGGCTTGCTGAAAACAGCTTGAAGGAATTTTGTGCCCTCGACACGCCGTCCTCAAGGTGTGCCCGGCTCAGCTTGGCCAGCAGTTGCGAGCCGCGTTCGTTGCGGGCCAATTCCATCGCGCCAAAGACTTCGCCCGGCAGCAGGGAATGGAAAACCCGCAGGCTCTCGATGAAGCTTTGGCCGCTCCGCATCAGGGCGTTCAGGCGGGTAAACTTTCGTGCATGGGGAACTCCTCGAAGACCACGCCCGCCCAGTTGTTTGAACAGGTCTTCCGGATTGCTGCCAGTGGCAACAGCCAATTCGTTCAACTCGACGACAAGATTGGCACAGTCAATACGTCGGAAGGGAGCGCTCAGCACATAGTAGGCGGCAAATCCGACTCCAATCGAAGTGATGAGGAAACTGAGCCAGATGTAAATAAATACGGTTGTGGTAGTCAGGTCCATTGACGATAAAATGTTATTCAGCCCCGCCCAGACTCTCAATCATATAGAGAAGGTCAGTAGCTACGGTGAACTGCGGAATAAAGAACACAAGCAATAACAGTCCAACCAACAATATGTTGACCGGCAGGAAGCAGTAGAGGAACGCCTGCATCTTGCTCTCGGCACGGCTGGTGTAAATGGTTCGTGCGTGGCCGAAACCTGCGGTGATGTCCTCGCCGGACTGCGCGACGATCCAGTTGAAGAAGTCCGGGATCGTTCGGCATCCCCTTGAGGCCGAGTCATAACCGGCATGTCCCTCGGCGAGGTTCTGCTCGATCAGTGCCAGGTCGGTCTCCATCGCCGATCCGGCCTCGAGTTTTCGAATCATCCCGATCACTTCCGGCAGTCGTGCACCGGAGGCTAAGAGGGCCTCGGACAGCCCTGCGTATTGCGCGAGTGCGGCGTCCCGCAGCATCGGGATTTTCCAGCTGAAAAAACGCCGCATTTTCTGACTGCGCAACACGATGAGATACAAAAGAAAACCCACCGCAAAAACTCCCATTGGAAAAATGGAAATCCAACTACTGCCGAAGAATTCCGATGCTCGGGATCGGCCGCTTCCAATTATGGCGTCGGTTAGATCGGCTATATCATTTTTAAGCATTGATGAGAGAAACGCCATCAGTGCTGCCACTAGCAAACCGCAAATCAGTATAAGCATCGGGTAGATGGCCAGTCCTCGAAGGCGGGTCACCAGCGTGCCGATGCGTTCGTAATAGTCGGCCACGCAGCTCAACACCTTGGGCATGCTTTGGCTTTCCTGGCCAAGCACCAGCAGCTGCTTGTAGGTGTCCGGCAGGTCGAGCCCCTCGACCGCCTGCTCCACCGGCTGGCCTTTCTCGAGCCGGTCGCCGAGTTGGCCAAGCTGATCCTTTAACCGGCCGCTGCTCATCGATTCGGTCATCTTTTTCAGCCCGGCCTCGAGCGGGATGCCGGACTTGAGCATCCCGGCCAACTGCCGGTTTACGAAGGCAAGTTCCTCGGTGTTCATAGTTGTAAGTGTCGATTGATTTCAGCCTCGGTCGTCAGCGCTTGGCCAAGCAGGTCGTCGCGCGATTGTTCGAATGACAGGTCCGGTACGAGCTTGGCCAGCCGCTTGGTCTCGATCGCTCCCTGGTTGGCTTCGTTGAGGTGCAATATTTCCAGAAATGGCACCCTCCCGCGTAGGCCGGAGCCGAAGCAAGACGCGCAACCTTTTCCGGAGCAATCCGCGCACAACTTGCGCACCAGCCGCTGGTTGAGGATCAGCCGCAACTGGCTGGCCACGAGGTTGGAGTCGTCTGAAAGAGCGTTCAGTCGTTCGACCACTCCCCGGCATGAGCCGGCGTGCAGCGTCGCAATAACCAGATGGCCGGTCATCGATGCGCGCAGGGCAATCGCCGCGGTTTCCTCGTCTCGAATCTCGCCAATCACCAGCACCTGCGGATCCTGCCGCAGCAGGTGCTTGAGCGCCTTGGCAAATGTCAGCCCGCGTTCGAGGTTGATCTCAGTCTGCATGATGCCTGGGATCACCCGCTCGACCGGGTCCTCCACCGTGATCACGTGGCAGGAATCGGTCTCCAGCAACCGCTG
>JABGZB010000336.1 GCA_018674955.1 Verrucomicrobiota bacterium
CGTCGTGGCACTGGAGGCAGGCTTGGTTACCGCGCATGCCGCGCGCGAGTTGATCGTCGGGATCGCTCTCGTGCATCGAGTGGCAACTGACGCACGACATCTCGCCGCGCTGATAACAGGGCGACTCGAGCAGGCCGTTGTATTCGCGGCCGGTAACGCGGATGTGGCCGTCCGGCCAGAAAAAATCATTGAAGATGCTGGGGTTCTTCTTGAGCACCGGCTTGAGCCACGGTTGCTTCTCGAGTTGAGTGGGGCGGATGATCGGCGTGGTTTTGTTGAGGTCGTCGCCGGGGCGGTAGCGGAAGCCGTGTGCGGTCCACTCCTCGCTTTTGTCGAACCACTTCATGCCGTGGCACGAGCCGCAAACCTGCGAACTGTGAACGTGGTCCAGATCTGTCGGCTGCACGACAGCCAACGGTTCGGCGTCGAGTGTGGTTTGGCGTTCGGGTTCGGGCAACTTGGCTAAGCGTTGTTGTCGATCGACGTGTCGCTTGGCCGGGCCGTGGCAGGCCTCGCACGAGATACCAAGATCGGCGATGCGTGACTCGAATCGTTGCGCCGCCTGGTTGGGGCGTGGCTGTGGGCCGGTGGTATGGCAGCGGATGCAGTTCATGTTCCAGTTCTCCTTGCTGAGGACCGTATGCGGGTCGCGGATGAACAGGCTGTTGCGTGGTGCCCAGCGTTGATCCTCGATGAGCCACGCGAAGGGGAACCCGATCTGCAGGTTGCCCTTCATGCCGGGCAACCAAAAGACTTGCATGTGGTGCGAGCCGGTGACCATGCCCATGCGCATGTGCAATGCCTGCGGATCTCGTCCTTCGGGCGAGATGGCCGCAGCCTGAATGCTCTCGATGGTCGTCCAGTATTCTTCGCCGCGTCGATGCATGGTGAAGCGCTCGCCCTGAAACTCGTGCGTTTGGCCATCGAACGCCGCCTGGACCGTCTCGGGCGACATAAGCTGCGTCATGCTGCGGTGATAGGAGGCGTGCCAGCTTTTGTGCTCGGCGGCGTGGCAGTCGAGGCAGGAGTCCGAGCCAATGTATTCGCTGTCGTCGCGGCGGAAGGGCAGGGTGGCGGAGTAGGGCGAGTTCGACTGGACAATCGTCTGGTTGGGCGGCGCTGGCGAATCAGTGAGGTTGATGGTCAGTAGAACGATGGCGACGATCGACAGAATAACGATCCATCGAGAAGTGGAGAGGTGCGATTTGAACTCGTCGGCTTGCATGTCGCTGACCGGAGATAAAACACCGTGCCGCGTTTGGAAAAGAAAAAAGACGACCTGCTTTCACAGACCGTCTTTTGGGAAATGACTTGCTGGCTTCAACGACTGGAGCTGCCCCACCAAATGTCGTTCGGAACGGTCGGTCGACCACTTGTTTGGGCCATCTCGTAAAATTTCTTGTAGGTCAGGTTAACAGAGGCCCCGGAAACGATGCCCACTGTGGCGGCTCCTCCGACATCCTGACGGTTGCTTTTATTTGTCCCACCTGTCTTGTGCCGCTGGGAGATGCCCTCATGCGGCTGGTTGCCGGCATCGTTGAACCAAAACGGAGTTGTGTCATCGGTCTCCCACTGGACGATGTCGCTAGGATCAGTGGCCGAAATCTTGCGCACTTTTGAGGCGTTGTAACCGCCTGTGGCAGGGCTGGGTTTGTTGTGAAAGAAAATGATATTTCCGTTCCAAGTGTAGCTGGTCAACTTGATAGGGCGTTGGAGAAAAAGCTTACTGTTGTTTCCGGTGGAGGTGGCTTTATCCTTGGGGCACATCAACACTTGGGGGTTGTTCCCCAGGTAATTACCCAGTTGGCCATGCTTGAAGGATTCGTATTGGCCAGCCATCTGTTTGGCCAAACCTGCAATGCCGGGGTTTCCTTGATACGCTGTCATTGATGTTGTGCCTGTCCAGTTGTGAGAGGACACATCACATCTTCTGCCAGCGGGGAATTTTGTCGAATTTTCCATGGCACTACCGGCATAGGCCCAGCCCGTGGGGCCGCTCCCGTTGCCGCCCCAAGTGGGGTGAGGCATATACTCCTCATTGTCGCCGGTGAACATGTTCAATGCCAGCATGATCTGCTTGTTATTGTTCCAGTCGATGGAGTTGTGGGCCTTGTCCTTGGCTCGAGACAGAGCCGGCAGAAGCAGGCCGGCCAGGATGGCAATGATGGCGATAACCACCAGCAACTCAATCAGCGTAAAGCCGAGCATGAGCTTGGTTCCCAGTGTGTTACGAACAGGTGTGTTTTTCATGAGTTTTAAATCTTTAGCAGGCCCGACCAATCGGATATTGACTAGATTAGTTGGCACACGGCAAAATTTGGTTTATTCTGCCTGTTAAGTCAAGTGCAAAAGTGAGAGGATTCGAGTAAGTTTTACTCTTAGCCAAGCGCGTCCAGTCTGATTCCTTCTCCCTCAGGGAGAAGATGGCCGGAGGCCGAATGAGGGTGAGCGGGGAGGGGCGAGTTTCACCTCCCAGCAAATCAAAAAAATGAGTCAATGTGGAAGTTGCTCCTCCTGCGTTTTTTGTGCTCGAAAGACAAAAAAGACCCTCCCGATTGGGAGGGCCTTTGGAAGAATGATTGGATGAATTACTTCCCGCTCGGGAACATCATCTCGTTGTTTTCGTCGCTGGAGTCGATCATGTACTGCTCGAGCCTTTTAGCGCTAGCCTGCTGACAG
>JABGZB010000337.1 GCA_018674955.1 Verrucomicrobiota bacterium
CAGCCGCCTGCTTGCTCCCGCTGCCTCCGGGGAAAATCACCATGTCAAACTGACTCAGGACCCCATCGCGAATGTCCGCCACCCCGACTCGACGCATTAGTGATTTTGTTTTTGAAAACTCCCTGTCCAGATTGCGCGGACCTCTTTTACCCACACCGCCCGCATCATAAACGGCAATGCACAATTCACTTGTACCGGCCGGGACCAGGAGATGCGCCGACCCATCGATCATTCCCAGTTGGCCCAGCAGCGTGTACACCATCAACCGGTGTTGACGGGTACGGGTCGATATCGGTTGATCCTTGCTCGTCGTCTCAAGAATCATGGAAACCGCCTGCAACCGCTCATGAGCGGCACGGGCCAAACTGCCGTTCACCGGGTACCGCAGCCTCACAAGTTTTTTCTTCGGGTCAGGAATTTCCGCGTTCACCACCTGCAACATCCTCGGCACCACCGACTCGGCCGCTTCACCCTTCACATCGATGATCGAGGAACCCACCGACTCGGAGTTGATTTGGTGGAAATCAGTCCCTTCATGCAGGTCGATGAGCCAGTCCGGCCCACTGGATTCGACAAACTCCCACAAGGCCGTCGCAAGCACTCCCCTGGCCACAAGTTCCCCACCGGTCATCGGGAAGTTTCGGTTCAAGTCATGCAACAGCTTGGACTCACCCGGCAGATGCCTCGTCCCCGCATTCAACCCGGGGATGTTTGCCCTTGGGACAACAATGAGCCGTCCCTTTTTAATCGGCCAGTGCCGAACCTGTTCGGCAGCCCGCGCCCCCGCCGATTCGTTGCCATGAATACCGCCGGTCACCAGCACCACCGGTCCGTCCACACCGCTGTCCCTCCGATAAAACGTCGTTTCCCACTGCGTGCCCTTGGCCAACACTCCGCTGGATATCGTCTCCGCAGCAAGAGCTTGAAGGCTAAAACTAACGCACAGAACAATGATCAAAACGAGGCGGTTCATGGGGAAATACGGTTCAGTCGATGTAAACAAATTCGCTGGCGTTCAGCAGGACGCGACAAAAACCGACCAACGCGCCGTCTACTTCCTTCGCTTGGCTGAGAAATTTCACGAAATGCCCGGCTTCCTCCGGGCTTGGCGAACGGGAGAAGGCCAGGCGATAGGCCAAGCGCACTTGTTCACCCTTCCCCTCCCCTGCCTCACGGCGGATGCGCCTGGCCAAGGCGGCGGCTTCCTCATTCACAAAGTCGCCGTTGAATAACGACAACGCCTGCAGCGGCGTGACGGAGGTGCGCCGGCGAGGTCGCGACTCGTCGCACACGGTTGAGTCAAACGCCTGCATGAACGGCATGTTAAGCGTGCGTTGCTGGTAAATGTAAATGCTGCGCTTGCGGCCGGCCTGGTCGAGTTGGGTGTCCCACTTGTTCTCGGAATACTTTACCGTCTCGGCGATGTCGCCCGGCAACGGCGGGAAGATCGGCAGGCCGTACAGTTCCGGATTCAACCGACCGCTCACCGCCAGCACGCTGTCGCGGATCGCCTCGGCGTCGAGTCGGCGTTGTTCGTAGCTCCACCACAGGTCATTCATCGGATCGACTGTTGTCACCGTTTGATTCTTCACCAACGACGACTGTCGGTAGGTGCTTGAGGTAACGATGATCCGGTGCATAGCCTTGAGGCTCCAGCCACTGTCGACAAAACGCCTGGCCAGCCAGTCGAGCAACTCCGGATGCGTCGCGCCGCCGCTGAGCTTCCCGAAGTCGCTCGGCGTCTTGACGATGCCGCGGCCGAAGTGCCCAACCCAAAGACGATTCATCATCACGCGCGCGGTAAGCGGGTTGTCCGCGCTGGCGATCCACTTGGCCAGAGCCATGCGCCGGCTGCGCGTCGGCCAGCGCTTGAACGGATCAAGCCGTATGGCCGCCGGTTTGTCGTGGCCGGTGAAGATGCCCGGAAAACCGGCCTTCACAACCGGCCCGTGGTTGTCGTACTCGCCGCGCAGCTTGACGGTCGTGACCGGCACGCTTGGCTCGTACGGTGGCCCAAACGAGTGGCGCAACGACATGGCAACCGGCTTGAGCCTCTTTTCGTGTTGCTTCACGAAACGCTCGCGGTTTTCCAGTCGATAAAAAAGATCACGCTCCTTTTTGGTGAAAAGATCGCTGGTGTAATCCTGTATGTAATCGCGCAATTTGCGATCGTTTCCCGCAGCGGGATTTATGAAAGTGGCTATAATGTCACACGTGCCGCCAACCTCAAAGCCGTAGCCTTCGCTGGTGTGCTCGGCGGAGAAGATAACGACGATCGAGCCGACTTGATCGTCGAGAAACTGGATCGCCCCATCCCGCGTGATGTTGGCCTTGAGAAGACTCTTGTCGAACATCAGCGCTGGCGCCTGGTCAAGCCGCGTAAGCTTGGGCTGACGGCCAACCTCAGCTTGGCCAAGCGGGGTCTTCGTCACTTTATCAACCCATGTGCTGACGCGGGAACCGACGGCGGGATTCGGCGTCTCGGCGTTGGCATCGATGTCCGCAGCGTCGAGCCAGAAGCACAACCCGCCGGTCGGCGGCTCGGGCGCTTGGCCTTGGCCTTTGTACTTGGCCGCGACGTATCCGGAAAGTGCGTCGACTTCGCGCTTGCCCAACGGGTGGTCGTAAACCAGCACCTCGGCAAAGGCTCCCTTGTGGCCGCCACCCTGGGCGGAGGCTCCGATGCTGACGTACTCAGGGGTTCCGATGTCGCCAAACCATTTGCCATTGTTGCCCCCACTTAACTGGTTCAGTTTCTCCGCCGGTTTGCCGTCGGTGAAGAACGCCCATTGTTTTCCATCCGTCGTGGCCACAGCATAGTGCAGTTTGCCATCGCTGACGTTTGCGGTGTCAAAAAAGTAGTCGTTCCCCAAGCCGCCACCGTTCACCTGCAGCCCAAAACCGGCATTCGACTTGCCGATCCGCGACTCGAGTTGTTTGCTCAGTTTGGCCAACTGCTGCTTGGCCTCGCCGACTTCGCGCTGCATGCCAGCTCGAGTGGCATCCACCCAGGCCTGTTCGTGCGGCCGATAAAAACCGGCCGGCAACGGGCCTCCAATCTGAAAGCCGTCACCGCGCTCGGGCGGCGGGATTTGCACCGTCGAGAAAAATGCCTGCATCCGGTAGAAATCATCGATCGGGATGGCGTCATATTTGTGGTCGTGGCACTGGGCACAGCCTATCGTGAGGCCAAGGAAAACCGAACTGACCGTCGAGGTCATTTCGCTGAGCAGCTCGTGCCGGGTCTCGTCACCGCGCGGCTCGGTAAACGGCGCCAACCGAAGAAATGTCAGCGCAACTGTCCGCTCTGCATCCATGCCCGGCAACTCGCCGGCACCCATGATTTCATTGAACTCATCGCCGGCAATCTGCTCCCGGATGAAGAGGTCATACGGCTTGTCGCGGTTGAGCGAGTCGATGACATAGTCGCGGTAACGCCACGCGTGCGGCATGTCGGGGTCGCCCTCATAACCGGCGGTGTCGGCGTAGCGCGCAAGGTCGAGCCAGTAGCGCCCCCAGCGTTCGCCGTAGTGCGGATCGTTAAGCAGCCGATCGACCAAGCGCCCGTAAGCGAGCGGGTTGCGATCGTTGACGAAGGCATTGGCGACATCCGGCCCAGGCGGGACACCGAGCAGATCAAAATACAGCCGGCGGACGAGTGTCCGGCGCTTGGCCAACGGCGCAGGCTCGATGCCCTTGGCCTCGAGTTTGGAGAGAATGAAAGCGTCAACCGGGTTGCTGACCCAGTTGGTCTGCGTGACCACCGGCGGCGTCACTTGGCCAAGCGGCGTAAACGGCCAATGCCTGCCCTGCTCCGGATCCGGGCCCGCTTCCTCCGCTTGGCCAAGCGCAGCAGTGAACAGGATAATAAATCGGATCACTCTCATTGTTTGAAACTCCCGTCAGGCAAAAATACCGCTGAGAATATTCCCCCCAACGCCAGTCAGTTTACGATCAAGGCCCGCGTGAAGGTAGGTCAACTGCTCATGGTCGAGGCCCATCTGGTCAAGAATGGTCGCATGCACATCACTCACATGGATCGTTTCACCCATCCCGCGCAGGCTGAACTCATCGGTCTGGCCGACGGTGGTTCCGCCTTTCACGTTTCCCCCCGCCATCCACATGGTCAACGCCCAGGAATTGTGCTCGCGACCGGGACTCCCCGACATGCCACCATTCTTGAACGGCGTTCGTCCCATCTCCGATGCCCAAACCACAAGCGTCTCATCGAGAAGCCCCCGCTGCTTGAGATCCGCCAACAAACCTGATACCGGCTGATCCACCTCGGCACAATGACGGATCATGCCACCTTTCACGTCTCCATGATCATCCCAACTCGAGGAACTGATCTGCACACCATGAACCAACAGCGTGTAGCGCACGCCGCTCTCCACCATTCGCCGGGCGAGAAGGCATTGGCGACCAAAGCCGGCCGTCGTCGAATTGTCCAAACCGTACAGGTCGCGGACATGCCGCGACTCGTTGCTGATGTCCACCAACTCCGGCGCCTCGGTCTGCATCCGGAACGCCAACTCGTATGCGCTGATGCGCGCCTCAAGTTCGCTGTTGTCCGCGTGCTTTGCCAAATGGCGATTGTTGAGCCACTGCAACGCGTCCAGCTCGCGACGCTGGCGGATGCGATCCACACCCCTGGGGGAACCAAGGTTCAGGATGGGCGCACCGCTTGGTCGCAGCAATGTCCCCTGGTACGCCGCCGGTAGATAGCCGTTGCTCCACACGGCCGCGCCGTTGACCGGCGCACCGCGCGGGTCTTGGATAACCATGTAGCCCGGCATGTTGCGGTTGCCGCTACCCAGGCCGTAGCCCACCCACGAGCCAACCGACGGGCTGCCGGGAAACTGGCTCCCGGTGGTGACATGCAGCGTGGATGGCCCGTGATTTTGGTTGTCCGTCTTGATGCCGTGAATAAACGCAATGTCATCCACGTGCCCGGCCAGGTTCGGGAAACGGTCAGACAGCCAGCGGCCGCTCTGCCCGTGCTGGGCAAACTCAAACGGACTGCCAATCGTCACATGCGGAAAAGACAGGCGGCCCTGCAGTTCGCCGGAAATATCCGGGATGCGGGAGAGCGGCTTGCCGTGAAGTTCGCGTAGCCTTGGTTTGTACTCGAACGAATCCATCTGGCTCACCCCGCCCTGCATGAAAAGGAAAATGCAGCTCTTGGCCTTACGCGGAAAATGGGTGCTGCTTGCGGAGAAGGGGCCGCGCGCCGCGCCGGCCTGGAGGTCATCTATCGCTACGCCACCAAGCGCCATGGCACCGATGCCATTCCAAGCACGAGAAATAAACTCCCTGCGAGTTGAACAACCAACGGAGTTCATCGGAACACGACGAAACTACCGCCGTACTCCGAAAATGCGAAGACCAAAAACAGAGATTACCCTGCAACTGCTGTATTAAACAAAAAGGAACGCCAGTGAGTCTTTAGCGTAGCCCTAGCACTGGGGTTCGCAGGAACTGACATATCAACAAGATTGTTTTCATTAGGGTGAACGAGTTCATACGGGGATATTCGGATTGCAAAGCCGCTCCTCCGTGTCTGCCAGACCCCATTACCTCCCTGCCTAAACCGCCATCACCGCGTTGTTTTATTTCCTGAAAGGAGTGAGTATTTGGAATATCCGATCTTCTCTCTACCGTCAGCGCCTTGTGCCCCTGCTGCGGTCTCCTCCAAAGTTAAACCCGCCCCGGCTTTCATTTATATTCATCTTTAATGTGCCAGCAACGGCACCCCCCTCATTCATTTCAGCTTCACTCAGTTTGAAGACACCATCTAGGGTCTTCATTGACATGAACCTGCTGAACCCAAATTCGTTTTGATCCTCATCGGCATTTAACACCGTGAGGGAACCTTGGAATGGCACGTCCTTTTTCCCGGATTCAAAGTCCTTACGGTTGATTGTCAGTGTTATTTTCACTTGTTGACTCTTATCTTCACTTACACCCTGAAAAGTGATAGTTGGATTTAGTTCCCGCGTTTGTTCAGAGCGCCCCCTCCCCCTTCCTCCAAACCATCTCCGAGGTTCCTCAGGTTGCCCCAAAACTCCCAGACTTGAAAAAGTCACTTGTTCGCCATTTAGCGTAAGTTCAAGTTCAGCTTTGCCCAGTCCGGTGACGTCCGGCAAACGTTCACTTTTCCAAGCGGTATCAAACCATCCTTTTAATTTTCCGATTTCGACTGAATATCTTGGGATTCTCGGACCATTTTGAACTTGGACAGGCCAATCCTGAAGTTCTGATTCGATGCTGGAACGTCGATCTTCAACGAATGCAATCAATCGGCTAATACCTTGATCTATACGGTCCTGTCGGGGATGAAGGTGATTCTGGGTCAAAGCGTTGATACGTTTCACGTCGTCTTTGATTTCCTTCTCGTTCCACACATCCATTAAGATATCCTCCAGTGCCGCCTTGTAACGCTTGCGAACCCGCTCGAGTTGAAAGAGGCGATTGGCGAGCATACTCTGCGTATAAACTGATTTTGGTTCATTGCCATCTCCTCTGAATCGACTAAATGGCCCCCTACTCTCGGTAAAAGCACCATCCGCACCCCATGGCATGAAATGGAATCGCATGTCATCCTTAGGATTAGCGTAAGCATAATAATTGTTTTGATTATTGGTGTAGCCATCCCAAAAACCAAGAAGACTCTCCATTGCCCAGAACTTGATGAACTGGTCGGTGTTGACGTACTTCTCCGCCTTCGCCAAGTTGAAACTCTCCTTGGTCTCAAGGATCTGAGCGAGTTTTTTTGACTGAGTCCGATCTTTATCAGTGCGCTTGTTCTTGGCTTCGATATTTCCAACTGCTTTAGGATAAAAATCAGCGATTGTACCCTCATAGAGCTCACCTGAATAGTCTTCAAAATGCTGTTTAATGAATGGGGCCCTTACTGATTCGACATGGGTATAGACCCCAAGATACTCTTCATTAACGGTTACTTTCGCATAGCTAACCCTTGGGGCGGGGATGCCCGCTTTATTAAAAAGCTTGTAAGTGAGATATTGGCTGGCAAGTGATTCATCCTGTACATTGTTGTTGAGTGTAAGACGGTCGAGTCCTGCAACTGGGGATTGATCCTGATATTCGTCAAATTTCACCTTTAGGGATGGACGCTCCGGATTTAATGAACCTATGAAGCCCTTGGTTCGTACACCTACGCTTGAGATCGTATTGCCATCGATAGTGATATCTGCCTTGTACAAGTTGAAACGTTTGCCTCCAGAAGAGCTACCACCGAATATGCGACCAAATCCTCCATTGCCTCTATCGCTTTCTTTACGAAGTTTGCTCCAGTCAGATGGCAACATTCTAATCTGAATTTCAAGAAGATGATCGGAGCGGAAAAGATCATCAACCTTCATCTCTGCTCCTATGGCAGAGTTCAGACAAGCCACCATGGCGATCATTAAAGCCAGGCTCGTTGCGAAAAAACCTGATATCCTATTTCCATTACAACTTTGCTTTTTACTATTGGTCATCATAGCTAAATTAAAATAGCGACTACACAGACAGAGAACGTGAAAACGTTTACAAAAAAACTCCAAGTTATGATCCTGACGAGCCACCGGACTGCTCCACCTGGTAACCCTCAAACCGCGAGTATTGTTGGCACTGATCGAGTTATCCAAACTGGTCCAGTGCTTTCGTTAGTCTGGACGGGTTGATTATTTGCTCAATGTCGTAGAGTAAGTCAATGCTGCAACATGGGGAGAGCAAAGGCGGCATGGTAAACTTCCTTGAACTGTTTGTGGCACGGATTTGTTCGTTGGCACACTGGGGGCCGAGTGGTTGCAGAAAAAAGCAAAGCAGAAAAATGAAAAAAATAAGTAGTCGAACGGGCGGTTACGGATTCTTTTTTAGTCGAAAGAAACGGCAGATGTTTGTCTTGGCGTTCAGCGGAATCAGCAGTTGGTCACCAGCGACAGCTGCCTCTTCAACCGGAGTCCACTGCAGAAGATTCGCGGATGACTCAACGGCGTAGCCACCTGCGACGGCACCGGTCACTTTCAGCGCGAGGTTGCCCTTGGCATCGAGCACCGGAGCGGCAAGCACGAGGCGGAATTGGTCAAGCACTGCACTGTTGGCGCTGCCGGGGGTACCAAGGCGCCTGACTGACGGCGCCCAATCTTCGTGACTACCCTCATGGCCAATGTCATCGACTCGTTCCAACGTGAAGCCGGAGCCGTCCGGCTCGCTTGGCCAAGGGCTTTTGTCATCGTACTCAACTTGATCGACCAACGCGCCAGCGGCATCGTAGAGGAACAAACGATCGCCGCCGTTACCTAGTCCGAACTGGAACGGGCCAAGTGGCGTGACACCGGGGAAAACTTGCTTGAAACTCGATTGTTCTCGGGCCACGACAACGTGGCCGTTGGGTGGAATGGTGGCTCGCGGTGAGAACACATAATGTTCTCGGTCGGCCTCATCAGTCAAGGTCCAGCCATCTAGCGTAACCGCTGTTGTCCCCGGGTTGTGCAACTCCAGCCAATCGCCGGGATTTTGTTTACTGGACGAGTTGTAGTTGATTTCGTTAATGACTAATTTGGGAGACTTCAACTCGATCGGCTCAAAGCGGACCGATACGGCCTGTGCCTGCCTTGGGTTTATCTGTAGTTCGACTTTCGTCGACGAGACATCGCCGCTCCAACCCACAAAGCGATAGCCTCGATTTGGCATTGCGGCCAGTCGGACCGGCACATCGTCAAAGTACACTCCGCTCCAGGGAAATCCCCCAAGCATCAGTGAGTTGATTCGCACCTTGCCTCTAACCGGCTGATTGTTTTGGATTGTAAGTGTTCGCTGCCCCGCCAACTGGAAATGATCCATCAAATCCAGCCGGAGCTTTTGTGGCCGATCACGGGCGAAATCACGCATCACGTTGAGGTGCTTTTCCCAGTCGGGCATCTTCCCATCCCATCGATCCAGATTCTCCTTCATCTCGGGACGGATCATTGTCTGAATTGAGTCGATTTTTTTTAGTACCATTTCGGACTGGAAGCGACTGTTCAGGAAATCAGCGCAGCGATTGATGAAGTCGGTCCTGAACTCTTCGTTTCGGAGCAGGGTACGCAGGAGGAATGTCCTCTTGGAACCGTTGGGCCACTCTCTGGACTTCGTGTGGTCCGTGAGAAACTCAAACATGTTGTCGTAGTCGGAATAATCCCGGCGCATGGCCGAAATATACTTGTCGGGATTCCACAGGTTGAAACCGTAATCCTGGTCAAACAACATCCACCTCCATCGCGTACCAGTCGTCTGCTCCTTCCAGCACTTGATGTTACCTATGTCGAAGTTCTGAAAATACGCAACGGAGACCTGATGCGTGATAAAGTTGTCGGTGTCCATCAGGGTCTGGATTTGCCGATAGACTTTTTCCTTCAAATTTACCGAGAAGCGTGTCTCTTTTTGGATGTAATTAACCATGGAGTTGTAGTCCCTCAGACTTCCCTTCACCAAGCCCGAGTGCGATTGAATGATATTCAGCTTATCGGGATTCACTTCAAGATGCGACGCAATGTAATGTTCACTCATCTTTTCCCGCAGATTGTACAGGCCAAAATATTCCCCGTTGATGTACACAATAGCGGGACGATATGCCTGCGTTTCCAGGTCCGCTCCCTCCAGCAATCTGTGCATCAACGCGTCCCGGAACAGCGTATAGCTTCCATCGGTGAAATAGGTTCTGACATGATGTGACCCCGGGTTGTCATTGCCTGAGGTTCTGAGGGTAAAGGATTCGTAACCATCGACATTTTCTCCAGGGAAAAGCTCATAATCGAGTCGACCTGAGCCGTGCTTTCTTCTCAAAAAAACGGCGAATGATTTTTGTAGATAGCCCTTCGACCAACCACCAAAAATCTTCAATCCAGCATCCATGTTGAAGCCAACCACCCCATCCGACTCAAACAGGGTGACATTTGCCGGTAATTCAATATCCTTCCAGAAATTGGCCCCGTAATAAGGAAAACTGGAACTTGCAGACGGACCTTTAGCATACATGCCAGTAGCCGCATTAAACATCCTTTTGGGATCAACACTGATCGAGACTACTGGCAGACTGTGGGTCTTCTTGATGAAGTATGTCTCTGTTCGGGTCCTACTTTGATTAGTGACAAGGCCAAAATTTCGGGCTCGCAGGATTGTCGTTTTGGTCAACAGAATAGGTCCAGTGTACCGCTTCGACCGTTTGCTTGGGACACTTCCATCGAGCGTATAACGAATCGAGCCAAGTTTGGGTCCATTGATTATTTCGATGCTTTGGGAAGTCTTATAAAAACCACCCGAGACTGAAAACTCCGGCATCTCCAAAAAAAGGTTTTTTTTTGCATAAACATTGGGCTGGGACGGGGTCGGGGTTTTCGCCGTGTACCAGTTAGCCTTGCCGTCTGGTTGCCGCCCGATGGCTTCGTCCGCGGCCAGCGGACCAAGCGCAATGCGATCCACCAGTTTCCCTGAAGGATCAAACAAATGAAGGATTTCCCCGCTTGAATTGATCCGAAAACCAGCATGAAACTCGTCGACCGTCTCTGGAGGGACTTTCCCTGAAGCAAAGATCACAAGGAATCCACCGGGCTCGATAATTGACATGCCGAACTTCCACTTGGCAGGGTCTGTGGCATCGTCGGTGAGATTATAGCCATTCAGGTTGATTTCAGCGTCAGAGCCGTTGAACAACTCTATCCAGTCCGGGGAGTCCCCGGCATAGTCGGCCAGCGATGAATCGTTGTTACTGACCACCTCATTGATGACAAGGTTACCGGCCATCAAAGCTGTCATCTCCCAAAGCATGGAAGCAGCCAGCAGCACTATGGCCAACCTCTTTTTCGAAGAAATAACCTTCATCACTCTCATAGGTTGATTTAGAATAATTGACAGGAATCACTTGAGCTCATTTACCCATGTTGCGATGGCCCGTGACATCGCCTTCACAGGCCGCATTCTTAACAATTGATAGTGCCATAGTTAACCCCCATGAGCTTTCAACTCTTTACCCGCCTTGCCGCCGTGTTTGCGGAGAAGATCAATATTATTGGTACGCTTATGCTGAACTGCCAAATCCAATGGAGTTTGACCCTTGTTGTCCTTATCGTTCACATCCGCACTTTTGGAAATCAGGAGGTCAACAATTTCTTTACGACCTCGCCAAGCAGCCTCATGCAATGGAGTAGCACTGTTTTGATCACCATCCTTCGCATTCAAATCTGCTCCTTTGGATAGAAGTATTTCAACATTTTCCATACGGTCATAGTAAACTGCGTAATGCAAAGGAATCGCACCATCCGAACGCTTCGCGTTTATGTCAGCACCGTTGGTGATTAATAATTCGACTATTTTCCCCCATCCCCATCCCGAAGCCTTGTGCAATGAAATCCTTCCGATCCTATCCCTCACATTCACATCCGCAACAGAAGTGACTAGAAGTTCGACCATTTCCTTTGTCTTCGCATAAATCAAAGATGTATTTCCATCCCTATCTTTAGCATTAACATCCATGCCTGAAGCTAAATACTGTTTTACGTCTTCGGTCTTTCCTTCCCATGCAGCTCTGTAAATAGACTTACCGCCTCCCGGCAATAGAATAGTAGGATCACTGCACCCCACCAGCACCACGGCTGCGATTGTTGTGAGCAGGAGGTATTTCATTTCGACATGACCTCGAAAGTTGAGAAGAGGCTCCTATAATTATCACACGGCGTAAAGTCCTTTCCCCCCTATCCCCCCGGGTGCAATTGACCAGAAACCCTTGGCCTGCTCCCTTGTTATGGCGTTTACCCCACTTAACAGTGAACTGGCAGTGGCTTTTTATTGTGCGTTTCGATGTCAGAAAAAAACAAATGAGCGAGAAAAAGATATTCTGGATCTTGCTAGCATGCGGCCCCTGTGGAATTGACTGCAGTATATTGCTATTCTGCTTCCCGAAAGTTGGATCATATGAATCGCATGAAGGATGGGGTATCGGGTTGACTGCTTTTTTGGTGCATGGCGTCAGAAAAAGAGAATCTCCAACGACACTTCCGAAACTCGGATTAGCACTGCAACGAGTTAGCCAATTGGTGGCCCGGGTGCTGGAAACTTATTAGCGCTAATTGGAACTAAGCTTACTCGCTCTCATAGCAGATCGAATCAAAGCTGACCTCGCCAATGAAGTAGCCACCCTCGTCGCGCTTTGCAAAGCTGAAGTTCTGCACCGCAATACAAGATAACGTTTATTCTTTTCGCCAGCGGAAAACGAGCTTCTTCCCGTGCTTGGGGTGTGTCTTATCGAGAGACTCGAGCATTAGACTCATTCCGCTTTTCTCGAGCCGTACGTCGACCCAGCCCCGCGGCTCGTCGGGGTCAAAAATGTAAGCGGTGGTTGGGAGGTTGATAAAATGAATTCCATCGATCTCCCAGCGCCGCCACTCGTGCGTATGCCCAAAAACAAACGCCTTGACGTGCTTGCGCGGACGCAGGACTTCGACCAACGCCGCTCCGTCCCGAAGCCCCCCCTCCTGTGCCGTACCTGACGTGGCTTCTGGTTGGTTGACGTTGTGATGGCAGATGACGATGGCTGGCTTTTCGGCGTGCTGGTTGAGGGCCCGCGCGAGCCACTCGATCTGCTTCATCCCCAAGTCTCCTTCAGTGACCGTGCGCTCGGTGTTGTACAAAGAATCGAGGAAGAAAAAATTTGCACGTTCTGTTTGAAGCACGTTGACCAGCCGACCGGCGACCGGCGGCGTTCCAGGGAGCATCGCGGTCAGCGTCTCCGCGAACAAACTGCGTCTGTCGCAGTTGCCCATCGTGAGATGGACCGGCATCCCTTGTTTGCTGAGCGGGTCAAGAAGCTGGGCTAAATATCGGTACGCGCCAGCTGTTGGGGGGGAACCATCTGTTGCTAAGTCGCCGTTGACAACGACGCCGGCCGGCCTAGCGGTTTGCGCGGCGATCTCGGCGACAACTTGGCGTAAGTGATCTGCCATGTTGATTCCGCGCGCCACGGCGGTGGGATCCGCCATGATGTGGGTGTCCGAGAGAAATGCGAAGCGGTGAGGGTCAACTGGAACTTCTTTACCCGGTATCGCTCGAACCGATGGCACGGCGATCGCGGCGACTGCGCCTCTTGCCGAAACGTGGAGGAACCGGCGACGCGTAATGGGAATTATGTGAATCGACATAAGCTTGTGCTTGTGAATATCGCTTGCTTCTGTAGCACACAACATCAAAGCTGATCTCGCCGATGAAGTAGCCGTCGCTCACCCCGGTCAGTTGAGGGGCCCTACCCTCCGGCGAACACCGGCTTGAAGCCCGCCTCGATCAGGACCCGCTTCACTTCTTCGCGCTTGTCGCCCTGGATTTCGATGCGGCCCTCTTTCACCGTCCCGCCGGTGCTACAGTCTTTTTGCACTTTTTTTGTGAGTTCCTTTTTCTCTGCTTCGCCAATGGGAGGAAAATTGAACGCAACCGTTACCGTTTTACCACCGCGGTGTGCTGTTTGGCGGATAATATCCACACGCCCTCGATTCTTGTTCTTCTTACCGCGCTTAGATGTTTTCTCGGGCCCCACGGATGACTCCACCTTTGGAGAATCTTCCGGCCCGTCGGGCAATACTGCTAGCCCATCCAACGCGCCAAATGGATTCTGCGTCAGACTCCCACCTCCGTCCGTTGGTATCCGTTGTTGTTTCTTTCGCGCCACTTTTTTATCCCGGCGAGATGAGAACCCAGTGAAGATTCACCGTCAACCGATTTAGCCTCTGATTAACGGCTGTCGGAGGCTGTCTCTCGAAAATCGGTCAAGAGCATATTGAGGTTCACAAAAACGCAGCACAAAATAGCTCAGGCCAATTTTTGGTGAGATCGGAGTGGGTAGAATGAGAAGACTTGAACCCCCAGTAACATTAGTTTACCGGGGGGTTAAATTGGTTGCGTGGGCCAGATTTGAAATGACGACCTTCAGGTTATGAGCCCGAATGGCTTTTGTTAGTAAGTCTTTGTTTATTAATGGTTTACAGATTTGGGGTTTTGGCTGTTGCCCCCATTGTTGCCTCAGAATCGCAACTTGTTGCCCCTTGTTGCCGCCTCATACCTTCAAACTATCCAAGCTGCCACGATATTCAGCCAATGAGTCGTGCTCGATGTTGGTGCACACCGACCTCTTGCCAATGACCTCCTCAATCGGAACCCACCAGACCTCATTGTGAGGGATTAGCACCAACCCGAAGTAGCTGCAATCGCCTTCCGCGTAAAGCCCTCCTGCGCTCTTCGTCGTGTGCCATTGAACGGTTTTGCCATTCGCACTAACGCAGCCGGTCTTGACCTGAATGGCATGAATCGCCCTGCCCCACTTCGCGACCAAGTCGAATGCCGGACTGGTGAAGATGGGTGCGGAAACCTCAAAGCCTTCCCTCACCAAAGCCAGAGCAGCTACAGCCTCGGCTGTCTGGCCGGGCAGGTTCATTGACCACGCCACTAGTTCTGGTACTCCAGATCAGCGACAGTCCTGAGTGCGGCTCTGGTGAACTCAGGTGCGGCCTGTGCCGCTTGGGGGAACTGCGGATGCTTGCTCAGCGTCTCGACGTTGTTCAACTCCACCGTCCTGCACCCCATCAGTACGGCTCAGCCATCAATCCTTAGTTTTGTAAGGGTGAAGGCATTTTGCGGCAACAGTTAAAA
>JABGZB010000338.1 GCA_018674955.1 Verrucomicrobiota bacterium
GCCAATATTCGGCGTCAAAACGCGCGTGGAATCTTAGGCCAAAAAAGGATAACTTTCTCTTATGGATTCATCCGAAAAGTTGAACGTGGCGCTGCTTGGCCTTGGCCGGGCCGGGCGGTTTCATATCCAGAGCATCCAGTCGATACCGGGGATCAACCTCCGCTGCGTTGTCGATGTGGACGAACCCTTGGCCAGGCGTTTGGCCAAGCAGTTGGAATGCGACTACTCGACCGACGTTGATGGGCCGCTTGGCCAAGCGGACGTTGACGCGGTGATCGTCGCGTCACCGACGCATGAGCATTACGGGCAAATCCAGGCCGCGCTCGAGGCCGGCAAGCCGGTCTTCACCGAGAAACCGCTTGGCAGCAGCCTCGAGGAAATCGACACCTGCTTCGGCTTGGCCAAGCGCAGTGGGTTGCCGCTGTTCGTCGGCTTCAACCGCCGGTTCGACCCGTCCTTCTCCAGCCTGGCCCGCGGAGTGAAGGAGGGAGAGGTCGGCGTGCTGCAGATGCTACGCGTCACCTCCCGCGATTCGCCGATGCCGACCATGGATTACATCAGCACGTCTCATGGCATCTTTCACGATTGCATCATTCACGACTTCGACATGCTGCGCTTTATCACCGGCGTGGATCCGGTGGAAATCTACTCGGTTGGCAGTAGTTTTGTGGAGGGAGTCGGCGCGCTGGGCGACCTGGACAATGTTCTTGTCGCGCTCAGGTACGACAATGGGATGATTGCCAGCATCGACGTGAACCGGTTTGCATCCTACGGGTACGACCAGCGGATCGAGGCTTTTGGCAGCAAGGGAATGCTGCAGGCCGAGAACCGGTCGCCGGTCTCCACGGTGCTGTCGAGCGGCGATGGGCTGCTGCGGCCGACGATTGAGCACTCGTTCCCGACCCGCTACCGTGAGGCGTACCGGCAGGAGTTGGTGGCCTTCAGCGACTGTTTGCGGGAGGGTACGCCGATGCCGGTCACGCACGAGGATGTTCGGATAAGTTTCATCCTCTCGGAGTTGGGGGAACAATCCCATCGTGAAGCCAAGCCGCTCCGCGTGACTGATCATGCTGCGCTGAAGCATTCGCCAATGGAAGATCCTGAAAAATGAAATTTCTTCTCCTCGCAACAACCGCAACTGCGCTGTTCAGTATCACGGTCTCTGCCGCCAAGGTTGAAGATACCAAGTTCAAGCATGGTCGTGGATTTTTTGATGCGCCATTTGATGAAGTAATCACCACTGAAACATCTGGAGCGACAATCATCTATACCCTCGACGGAAGTGATCCGCGTTATTCAGAAAATACAATTAGTGGCACAAGTCCGCTTGCGGTGGCCATCGACCCGGACAGCATCATAAAACGCCCCAAAACCCCGGGTGTGATTGTGCGCGCCTATGCCCAAAAAGAGGGATGGAAGGAGACGAATGTGGATACCCAAACCTATATTTTTGTTGAAAGTGTCAAACGTCAAGATTCAGCAAGCCCGGGTGGCGGTTGGCCGGTTGACGCCAGGGTGAATCGGCAGGTAATGATCTATGGAATAAATCAGAGCGTGGTCAACGATGCCCGGTGGAAAGACAAAATGTCTGACGCATTGAAGGCGATACCCAGCATGTCACTGGTCGCATCCCTTGACGACTGGTTTGATCCGTCAGACGGATTATATGCCAATCCGCGTGAACAGGGAAAAAAGACGGAAATTCCAGGTTCCCTTGAACTGATCAATCAGAATGGGACAGAGGGGTTCCAGGTGAACGCCGGCATTCGGATTCGAGGCGGGTATAGTTCGACCTCCAGAAACCCGAAACACTCATATCGGCTTTTCTTCCGGAGTGAGTATGGGGATGCAAAGTTGAGATACCCGTTGTTTGGCAAAGAAGGTGTGGATGAATTTGACAAAATCGATTTGAGAACCTCTCAAAACCACTCATGGGCGTTTGAGAACAGCAGGAGGAACACATTATTGCGGGACATTTTTTGCCGGGATTTACAGGGCAAAAGCGGACATCATTTTACCAAAAGCCGCTATTACCACATTTACATGAATGGGATGTATTGGGGAATCTTCATGACCCAGGAACGGGCGGAAGGGCGTTTCGGTGCCTCCTATTTTGGCGGCAAATCCGAAGACTATGATGTGATTAAAGCCATGGGGTGGATGAAACCCACTGAAGTGACTGATGGAAATTTGGACCTCTATCGTGAGTTGTTTGAAAGGACGTTGGATTGGTCGGGCGACAATAGCGACTACTTCGCCCTACTCGGCCTTAAACCGGATGGCTTGGTGGATCCCAACGGAAAAACCCTGGTTGATGCAGATAACCTGATCGACTACATGCTGGGTATTTTTTACACGGGCAGCAACGATGAAGCGGCGGCTTGGGGCGGACGCTCAACGAACAATTTTTTCTGCATGATAGACCACGACAACCCCAC
>JABGZB010000339.1 GCA_018674955.1 Verrucomicrobiota bacterium
CGCCGGCACCCCCCTGGCCCACCGCCCCGCCGGCACCGCCCGCTGCGTTCGGGTCAATGGCTCCACCTTCCGGTCCGACTCCGGGGAAGAGACCTCCCTTGCCGTCGTTGAACGACGGAGCGGAACCGGCAGAAACGCCGATCTTGCCACCCGGCATTATCCAGTTACCCAAAATCCAGTCGAACCCGATCGCCTTGGAGTCTTGCTGCGAAAACTCGGTGAACTTGGCCTCGATCTGAACCTGTGGCGTGGTGGCGTTTAGAATCTTGATGGCCTCGTCGATGATGTCGAGGTCCTGCCGGGTCGCCCTAACGAACAACAGGCCCAAGCGATCATTGAAAAAGAGCGCCTTCTGAGCTGTGCCACCGCCGAGGCCGCCCGGATCACCACCAAAACCGCCCCCGGCCAAGCCACCGCCCTGCGCACCCTGAGGCACGTTGGCCTGACCAAGGTCCACACCGCAAGCGGTGAAAAACTCACGAACTAAAACCTGAATCTCAAGCGCGGAAGTGGCACGGGTCACCCCGGCCAAGCCACCCTCGGCAAATGCGGAAGAAGCACTGCCGCCGATGCCGCTGCCACCGCTCATGCCGCCGCCGCCGCCCATGCCGCCGCCACCGCCCATGCCGCCGCCGCCGCCCATGCCGCCGCCGCCGCCCATGCCGCCGCCGCCTTGTCCGGAATCTGCGCTGACGTAGGAAACGCCCACCGACTGCAGGCCTTGGATGAACGTGTCGGGATCGACCCGATAAGTGCGCGTCTCGAGACGCGGCCCCTCGGCGGGTGCATGGGAAAACATAATACCCCAATCCTCAACCGAGTACTTGATTGGAATGTTAGAGAGTTTTATGATTATTTCAAACAACTGGTATAAAGTAACATTTCTCAGTGCCGGATCAATTGTGATAGCGACCTCCTGGGAGATGTTGACCTCCTCCGGCTCCTGCGTTTGCGGAAAGCCTCCGGCGCCAAAGGGGTCGTTCGGGTCACCGCCCAGCGACGGGTCACCGCCGAGTCCCGATTGCTGAATCTGGCCGGTGTTTTGGTCGACGATGATATTAATGCCCTCCGTGTCGATCCCATTAATCGTTTCGGTCAGGTCGGTGATGATGTCCCTCAACGAGATATTGTCCAACGTGCCAGTGATGGGGAAACGCTCTAGGCGGATATTCTGGAGCAAGCGATTGATGCGCATGCGGCCGGGGCCGGTATAAACCCTAGTGGGAAAGCTGTTGGTCGGAGAGACGTTTGCGAGGGGATTCGGTATTTCGAGACTCTCATGGGCGGTGGGGGCCACCCATTCCTTGGTGATGTTTTTGATGGCCTCGCGGGAGCTCATGTCCCGTTTTTTGACCTGAATCATGTTTTTGGCCTCCTGCACGAGAACCATGTAGTGACTGGCACCCCGGTTGACGGGGTCGATCTCAAGCGCCTGCTTGAGCTTGGCCTCGGCCTGGTCGTAGCGGGCCATTTCATAGAGCAGCTTGCCATCCTGCACGAGAGTGGCCGCCTGAATTTTCTCTTCAACGACATCTTTGACATCCCCGATCGTTTCCTCGCTTGGCATCCGGCCACGAAGTTTCTCAAGCTGCGCGTCGATCGCCTGCAACTGCGCGCGTGCCTGTAGATTGCCAGGGGAGAGCACCAACACGCGCTGCACCTGCTTGCGCGCTTCGTTGAGGTTGCCGTTGGTAGCATGTTTCTCCCCCAAGGCGAGGCGGACGCGGGTCAGGCCCTCGACGGCGGCCGCGCTTTCCGCGTCGATTCCCTTGGCGCTGACACCGATCGAATCGACTCCTGTCTGTGCCGCCTCGTAAAGAATGGCGGCGGCGACGAGATTCCCAGTGGCCTCGACCGTCTTGGCCTCGGCCAGTTTGTTGCGAAGCTCAATGATGGCTGCCTGCCGTCTCACCACTTCACTGGCCGCATTTTTGGCCGGGGTCTGTGCCTGCGCAAATGGCAGCACAACAACGCCCAAAAGCAGTGCGATGCCGGCTGTCTTGATTGGTTTGATCATGATTGCTTGAGTCAGTCTGTTAAATTGATTGAGGTTCAGGGGTTAAAAAAAAATTTACGCTCAGTTCATCGAAAAGGGACTGGGCTTTAGCACCGGACATGCCATCAGCAAAGCAGCGTTGACCGGGGGTGTTTGGTTTGGTTCAGCGCTTGGACAAGCGTGGGACAAGCGTGAGGGAGACTCACTCCGCGTGGATACCACGCTGCGCCGCTTGGCCAATTGTGCCTTTTTTGTGGCCAATCGCTCCGAGTCAACCCAACGACTGGGGTTAAAATAACAAGCAGCAAAACCCTCTCGAGATACGAGGGATGCGCCACGGTTGCACGAAACCGAATAGTAATCCATTGATTGTTGATCCTAACGCAGGCGAATTGTGGTCCGCTTGGACGTAGAGGCGGTGGAAAGTACAACTTCCTCCTCCCTGATGGCAACGATATTGTGACCATCTTCCGCAAAAACAAGTTTATCCCCTACCCGCTTGTTGACGTAGCTCTTCTTTTCATCACGCGTATCGTAAGCGAGGCTGGCTGTGTAGCCGTCAATTCGCTGAAACAGTTTGCCCTTCTCGATCGTGATGGATCCGGAGTCGCCCGCCAGTCTTAGTTTAAAGGCGGTCGGGGCGAGTTCGTCGCCTACAACCTCTAAAAGAGTGAACAAATCCCGGGTATCCTTGTTCTCTTTCGTGGCCGTGGTCGTCATGCGAAGCCGTTTCTTCTTGGTTTCCCCCGCCTCGCGCGTGACGGCAAAGCGGTACCGAGTGTTTCCGGCGCTGCCGGTGGTGCCACGGTACTCGATCTTCAGGTAGAGCGGCTTGGTTTCGCTAAGCACGATAGCACCGGCGCCGATTTCGTTGCCGCTCTCGACCTTGAGCACGGTTCCTCCCCGGACCACCCGCCACTGGACGGGGTTGAACAGGTTGTGAGGGTTGCTCAAATCCAGCGGCTTGGCATTCTCCAACCGAGCCAACGTAGCGTGATATCCGCGCATGTCCATCGGCGACATTTCCTTTTTCTGCTCCAAGGCGGGTCGACTGCGGGCTTCTATTTGCTTGGCGATGGCTTCCTCCGAGTTGTCGGTGAAGACTCCGTAGGCCACATACACCAATACCAACATGGCTAGGCCAAGGATTGCCTTCTCGTAATGTTCTTTTACTTGCTCCATCAGCTACAAAATTTCATGTGATTTTCACGTTGTTCAATTAATCCAGCGCCCGATTAATTCTTAGCTGCCTCTGCTGCGTCCACTTCATCCTGTGTCGGCTTGTCGTCGGGATCGTTCGGGTCGTGGCCGGTCAGCTCTTCTTCATAATCATAAAACCCATCACCGTCACTGTCTTCAGTACTGCCCTCTGCCTCCCCTCCCTCTTCCTCCTCCACCTTTGCGCTCTCGATCTTGTTTGCCAAAGCCGATATGGCGTCGCTCTCGTCCTTCTCCTTGGCGACAACTTTCAGAGAGTTGATGCGCAGGGTGATCTTTAGCGGGCTCTCGTCCAGCAGCAGCGAAGCGGGGCGTTGACGTTTGTTTTCTCCCCCGACCCCGCCAAAGCCCATGCCTCCCATGCCGTAGGGGGTCATCATACCTCCGCGC
>JABGZB010000340.1 GCA_018674955.1 Verrucomicrobiota bacterium
AAGTGGCAGTGGGCCGAGGCAGCCATTGATGGCGGCTCGGTCGTTCTCAGCCATCCTGAGGGGTCCAAGCCGTTGAATGTTCAGTACGCCTTCAGCAACAAACCGAGTTACGCGAACTTCTTTAACAAGGACGGCCTCCCCGGGCTGACTTTCACCACGGTCAAGTGGGAACGATGAAATTGGCCCGACTCCACTTTATACTTCGAAATAATTCTATCATTAAACAACTCATTGCAGTAGCATTGGTTCTTAGCGTCTTTGGGATGTGTGTCGGTTGCGGCGGGGGGCTCTTCGCACAGGAGGTCTCGGCATCTTCGGAGTAAGCAATTTACGTGATGAACCGATTTCGATGGATGATATGCCCCCGTCCGTAAAAACACGTGCTGAGGCCGCGATTGTCGGAAAGAAACTCGAAGGGATAATACGAAACGCACGACCCCGTGACGGAAGGTGGTACTACACAATCACTTACTCCGACCAAGCTGAAGGACTCAAGGAGATCTGTTACTGGGGCGATGGTACTGTTATACCTTGAAAGAACTAGCTACATTGCCGAACAACCCACTGAACGGTACGGCGTACCGCCGCCCGTTAGTGGCAGACGTTAGCAAGAAAAACAGATCCGTCATGAAACAGCTTTCTTTGATTATCATTTCTATATTGGCGTTGTCCTCCCTTGATGCTGAGCAGGTCAACAGTGCAGACGCTCCCGTGGGCAAAGTGCACATCTACAAACAGGAGGGCGACACCGCTCGCGAGATAGAAATCTTTTTTCCGAAGGATCATGACCCGGCAACGAAAGCTGTTCCGGGCATCATTATGTTTCATGGAGGCGGCTGGGGCGGAGGACATCGGAAACAGTTCCGTTATCTCTGCCATTACTTTTCCACAAGGGGACTCGTCGCCGCCACTGTAACCTACAAGCACGCCCCAAAGGCCCGCACCAAAGAAGCTAAAAGCACAGAATCTCGGAAGCGCGTCTGCATAACCGACGCGAAGAGTGCCATTCGCTGGTACAAGCAGAATGGGGAAGAACTTGGCATAAATCCGCGAAAAATTGTCGCAGGCGGGGGCTCGGCCGGGGGGCATATTAGCTTGCTGGCAACTACTAATCCTGGGTTGAACGATCCTAGAGATCCCAAGGAATACGACACAACTGTCGCGGCTTACCTCTTATTCAATCCGGCTCTGGGTGCCGCAGATGCCAAGGATTCAGAAGTCGACTTCTTACAACACCTCAAGGATGACCTCCCACCCGCTATTATATTTTTTGGGAGCGAGGACAAGTGGTTGAAAAATGGGTGGAAAGCTGCGAGCGCGAAGATATCCTCACTCAACATTGCTGACTCCGTAGACGTTCGGATCGCCGACGGGCAGGGGCATGGCTTCTTTAACAAGCAACCTTGGACCGATATCACTCTCATCGAAGTGGACAGGTTCTTGAAGGATCTCAGCCATCTCGAGGGTGATCCCACCCTGACAATGCCCAAAACGGGGGAGAAACTCAAGGATGCGAACAAGACGCTGGACTCAACGCGCTGACGCGCGTGAGTCACCTCAAACGTTATCCAAGTCTTTTGGCGGCAGCATTGGAATGTTGACTGAGGTTTAAGGCTAACCATTTTCTGGTGAAAATCTTCGATGATGGGTACAATCACTCTTCCCGATGGATAAATCCTCTGTGATCCTCTTTGCGTTACTGCTTCCTCTTGTAGTTTTGGCTGAGGAGACCCCCCCCAACATTGTACTGTTCCTCGTGGATGATATGGGCTGGCAGGACACCTCGGTGCCTTTTCATACTGAACGCACACTTTTTAACGACCACTTCCGGACACCGAATATGGAGCGGCTGGCCAAGCAGGGGGGGAAATTCACCCAAGCGTATGCTGCAGCCGTATGCTCTCCGACGCGTACCTCGATCATGACCGGCCAGAACCCGGTCCGCCACCACGTGACCAACTGGACGCTCAACAAGGATGGAGAAACTTCTGGTAAAACCGCCCGACTCCAGGCACCGACCAACTGGAAACGCAATGGTTTGCAACCCGGTGCCATCACATTACCCAAACTCCTGCAGGGAGCGGGCTACTACACGATCCACGCGGGCAAAGCGCATTGGGGAGCACATGACACACCCGGCTCCAATCCAAAGAATCTTGGATTTGACGCCAACATCGCAGGCCACGCCGCTGGTGGACCTGGCGGATGGTACGGCAAAACCAACTTCGGCAATAATCCCGACGGCACGCCAAAACGCCCTTGGGGTATTCCGGGGCTCGAGCATTACTACGGCAAGGAGATCCACCTCACAGACGCCACCACCATTGACGCGCTCAAGGCCGTCGATACCGCAGTGACTAAGGAGAAACCCTTTTACCTTTACCTCGCCCACTACGCAGTGCACGCGCCCATTCGCCCGCACCCGCCATACGACGACCACTACAAGGGTAAGAAATACGCAGGCACCAATATCCCGATCCCGGATGTTGAGGTTAGCTATGCTTCCATGGTGGAAGGCATGGATGCCAGCCTAGGGCAGGTATTGGACAAACTCGACGAGCTTAAGGTGGCTGAGAACACCATCATTATGTTTTCGTCGGACAACGGCGGACTCTCTTATGGAGTGCGCGGTAAAACGCCCAGAAATACAGGACGAAACTCCCACTGCTGGCCATTGAATGCGGGTAAAGGTTCCGCCTACGAAGGCGGGACGCGTGTTCCCATGATCGTCTCATGGGCGCGGCCGAATTCCGAAAACCCGCATCAGAAAAAGATTCCTATTGCCGCTGCCTCCATCTGTGACACACCGAACATTTGCGAAGACTACTATCCGACCCTCTGTAATTGGGCCGGCATCAGTGACCTGCTTGCAGGACGTGAAGACATCGACGGACGAGATCTCACTCCCGATGTCACCGGCAAGGCGCCAAAAATCATCCGGCCGTTTCTCTTTCATTATCCGCATGTCTGGGGCCCGCGCGGACCGGGATATGAACCGCACAGCAGTATTCGGCTCGGTGATTGGAAGGCCATCTACTTCTACCAGCCCAAGCGCTGGGAACTCTACAACCTGAAGGACGACCTCGGCGAAGTGAAAAACATAGCCATCATACATCCCGAACGGCTCAAGGAGTTATCCGATCGCATGAAAATTGAACATGATCGCCGAGATGCCCAATACCCCGCCAACCGCGAAACCAAAGAGCCCGAACCACCCCTCTGGCGATGAGAGCGAAAAGTAACGCGGTTTACGTTCGAGAAGATAAGTAATCCCTGCGCTAATGCATTCTCAATTAAGCGAATGAAGAAATAATGTTTTTGCGTGTTCTGATTTAATAACCGGTTTATATTTTTTTCATGCCGATGAATAAATTTTATCTGACCCTCTTTGCTTTACTGTTTCCTTTGGCAGTTTGGGCAGAGGCAAAAAAACCAAACGTCATTTATATCCTTGCCGATGACTTGGGATATGGAGATCTCTCCTGTTATGGACAGAAAAAATTCCAGACACCCAATATTGATCGGTTGGCTAAAGAAGGGATCAAGTTCACCGCGCATTACTCGGGCAATACTGTGTGCTCTCCCAGTCGGGCAGTTTTGATGACCGGCCAACATTCAGGTCACTGCTATATCCGGGGAAATCTGAGTGGAGAGAAGGGTGCGGCACTCGATCCCAAAATGACGGTGCTACCTGAAGTATTTAAGGCGGCGGGCTATCGCACGGGCGCATTTGGCAAATGGGGATTGGGCCACACGCACTTGCCCAGTGCCCCTAATCCATTGAGCCATGGTTTTGATGAATTTTACGGCTGGAAAAGTCAGGGGATTGCCCACACCTATTACCCCTCTACAGCCGTACATAACGGAAAGGAGGTGCCGCTAAAAAAAGGCACTTATCTTCACATCCCATTAATGGAGCATGCCCGTGATTTTATCCGGCGTAGTGTGAAAGATGGTAAACCCTTCCTCTGTTACATCCCCACCGCTATTCCGCATGCCGCGATGCATGCGCCCAAGGAATTGCATGATAAATGGCGCAAGAAATTTTCGCAGTTCGATGCCAAGGTGGGCAAGTACGGCGCGGGTGGAGAGGAATGCCCGGACGTGCAGAACCCTATAGCGGGATTTGCAGCGATGATGGAGCATCTGGACAACGAAGTAGGCGCAATACTGACCCTGCTGGAAGAGTTGAAGGTGGATGAGAACACCCTTGTGATGTTCACCAGTGACAATGGTGCACACAAGGAGGGAGGTCATGATCCTAACTTTTGGAATTCCACCGGCAACTTGCGTGGGCACAAGCGCGATATGCACGAGGGCGGTATCCGTGCACCGATGCTTGCCCGTTGGCCTGGAGTGATTGCTCCGGGTAAAGCCACCGCTCATATCAGTGGTTTTCAGGATGTGTTGCCTACAGTCTGTGAATTGGTTGGGCAACCTGTGCCCAAACAGAATGATGGCATTTCTTTTGCCCCAACTCTCCGGGGCGAAGCGGAAAAACAGCAAACCCATGACTACCTCTACTTCGAGTTTTGTAAGGGGTTGAAGCAAAAGATCTTTTCGCAAGCGGTCCGTATGGGCGATTGGAAGGCTTACCGGCAGGCTGGTGAACCATTGGAGTTATTTAACCTTGCCAAAGATCCGTCTGAAAAAAGAGATCTTGCCGAATCCGAACCGGATTTGGTTGCAAAGATGGAAACGGTGATTAAGGAAGCACACCAGCCGCTTTCCACGCAGTAATGTTCCCTCTCTTTAGAGTTTTTCTACCGATTTTACAGGACAACCTGCTGGGCCTGAAAAAGGACCTTCCAACCGAAGAAAGAATTCCAATGCATTAAACAATGATGAAACACCTCCTACTAACAACAATCGCAGCCGTGCTTCTTGGTGGGGTGTGGTGAGTCGCAGCAGTCGGTTCCTTCACCAGAAGCGAAGCCAGAACCGACGACAGCCGAAGCACCAGACATCTCAATTCATGAGGCTGTCGGAACAGGAAACATCGAAGCTATCAAAAAGCACTTGGCTGCTGGTGCTGATGTGAATGCGAATGTGAATACTAGAGATGTTGATGGCGAAACACCATTAGATGTTGCCATTCATCCACAAAACTCATTTAACACAGTCAGTAAAGAAATCGCCGACCTCCTCCGCAACCACAGCGGCAAGACGAGTAAAGAATTGAAAGCTGAAGAGAAGTAGTCATTGGAAGACACCACCACCATCTCCTGCCCCTACTGTAACTCAGACACCCTCGTCATACTGGACGGGACGGATGGAGAACTTGACTTGGTGTCCGACTGCGAGAACTGCTGCCGGCCAATCAATGTAAAGGCAACCGTCGAAGGGGGTCAGGTGGTGGGTGTGGAGGTTGAGTAGCCTCGCTTTGCGTCTTGTAAAAACTCTTCAAGCACAGATTAAGCAATCTGGTTTTGTGAGTGGATTTGCATCAATTAGATGGCAGCGAATTCGTTATTAAGTTTAGTGCTTTCACTCGTTTGAAACACCACCTCAAGATTGCGTGTCTACCAATTCTACCACGAGCACATCGCCCCGAATTTGGCCGTTCTTGGCTGTTTTTCAATTGGCTTGGCTTCGCCGGGTGCGCCAACTTTTGGCGCGGCTGGCATTTAAACCATTCGCTTTAGAATTTAACGCGGTAGAACTGTTGTCCGGCGTTTGGCGCGGGCGCGGTGATTTTGAAACCCCCGGCTTCGGCCTCGACTGAGGCTTTGGTCACGTCGGCAAAGGCTCCTCCCAAGGCTGCCATGGATTGCAGGGAAAGTTGCCCCGGCGAGAGGTCCCCGCCGGCAAGGCTCACACGCAGTTCTACACTGTTTTCCGATACGTTGATCGTTGTAATCTCCAGCACTGCTTCCTCGTCATCGGCTCCAAGGTCGTGAACTACCAGATTATCGACCAAGCCAAAGGAGGTTGCCTGATTGTCGGACACCGAGGAGAAGGCGTCGTAGTAACCGACGAAGATGTTGCCCTCGGTGGTGAACGCGCCGAGCGCTTGGCCAAGCGTGGCGATGGTCACGCCGTCGATCGTCCATGTCACGCTGTCGCCAATCTTGGTGATGGAAACCTGTCGCCATGCGAAGCCAACTGCGCCGCTGGCCAACGCGCCGATTTGTTTGTCCGGGAAGGCCGCAGCCTGCGCGGCGGGAGGAATTTGGCCGAGGAACGCGTCGGCGTAATGAGCGTTTGTGTTGTTGCGGGAGTCGCCGGTGGTGCCGGCCGCATAAGCACCGGACTCGGCGTCCTGGCGAGCGCCGCCGATGTGTGCGCGGAAGTCGCCGGAATTGCCGGAGCCGCCCTCGCCGGTGACGCCAAACCAAGCGCCATCGGCGTTATCGGAAGCCCATTGCAAGTGGTCGCCGGTGGTACCGACCCCGGCCGTGAAAAACTCGGTGGAACCACCGCCGCCGCCCGGGAAGGGGCCGTTGGCGTTGACCCACATGTCGAAATTGAGTTGGTAGTCGCCGGTGAAATTGCCACCGACCGGCGAGATGCTTATGGCCTCGGCGCCGGTTGGGGCGGCGATGTTCGCCTCGAGTTTAATCCCAATAGTGGAGCCGTCCGAATTGGGTGCCGACGGAATGCCGTCCGCGCTGTAGTCGTAGCCGAAGGTCACGGCGGTGTCGTCGGTCGATTTGTGAACCATCCAGTCACCGGAGCTGTCGGCGTCGAAGTTATCACCGAAAAGTGGGGTGATGATTTCAACCACGCGAATGTTATCGACCAAGCCAAACGAAGTGGCGCGGTTATCGGACACCGAAGAGAAGGCGTCGTAGTAGCCGATGAAGATGTTGCCCTCGGTGGTGAACGCGCCAAGCGCTTGGCCAAGCGTGGCGATAGTCACGCCGTCAATTGCCCATGTGACGCTGTCGCCGATTTTGCTGATCGTCACTTGACGCCATGCGAAGCCAACTGCGCCGTTGGCCAACGCGCCGATTTGTTTGTCCGGGAAGGCTGCAGCCTGTGCGGCCGGAGGGCTTTGACCGGGGAATGCGTCAGCGTAATGAGCGTTGGTGTTGTTGCGGGAGTCGCCGGTGGTGCCCGCTGCATAAGCGCCGGACTCGGCGGCTTGGCGAGCGCCGCCGATGTGCGCGCGGAAGTCGCCGGAGTTGCCGGAGCCGCCCTCGCCGGTGACGCCAAACCAAGCGCCATCGGCGTTATCGGAAGCCCATTGCAAGTGGTCGCCGGTGGTTCCGACGCCGGCCGTGAAAAACTCGGTGGAGCCGCCGCCGCCGCCCGGGAAGGGACCATTGGCGTTGACC
>JABGZB010000341.1 GCA_018674955.1 Verrucomicrobiota bacterium
ACGCGCTCGCCCATGACGGCCATCGGCATGACGATTCGTCAGTCATATCAAGCGCATCACGCATCTGGAAAGACACTGCCGGAAAACCGATTCACGAAGGCAGCTTCGCCGCCGCTCGCGATGACAGCGTGATCGTCGAGAATCAGGACGGCGACTTTCTCTCGATTGAAATCGAACGCCTCGACAAGACCGACCGCGCCCTGATTGACGACCAACTGGAACAAGCGCGCCGGATCAACACCCAGCCGATCCGGCAAATCGCAGCCTCCGGCGACACCCTCATCCCCGCTAATTCCAGCGCCTACCTCGACCTGCTGCAACGCAGCTTCGGAGCCTTCGCTTCCAAGGTCAAAACCCGCTCGGACGCCAGATTCTTCTATGTGGAATCCGATTCCATTCCCGACCACCAGATGATGGTTGGCATCACCGCCTGGCAGCAGCAGGTTCCGATTCCCCAACCCTACACAGGAGCCAACGCCTGGCAGATTCCGCTGCATCCGGTCAAGGCTCGCAACCCGATGTCCGCCAAAGAACACTTCTTCCGCGGGGCCATCGCCCTCGCCGCGAACGGCATACCCATTTTCAACCCCATCAAGAACGACGGCCGCACCGACACCGTCGTCGCGGGCGAACTGGACAAGTGGGGTGGCCACTGCGGGCGCGCCGACGACTACCACTATCACATCGCACCGGTCCACTTGCAGAAGACGGTCGGCGCCGGCAACCCGGTCGCTTTCGCGCTCGACGGCTACCCTGTTTTCGGTCTCACAGAGCCGGACGGTTCCCCCGTTGGCAAACTGGATTGGATGAACGGCCACACGGACAAGAACGGCCATTACCACTACCACGCGACCAGGACTTACCCCTACCTGATCGGCGGTTTTTACGGCGAAGTCGTCGAAGGCGGCGGCCAGGTCGATCCCCAACCACGCGCCCAGGGAGTGCGTCCCTATACCCAGCCACTGCGAGGCGCAAAAATCACCGATTTCACCGGCAATCTAAAATCGGGCTACAGTCTCAAATACTCGCAAAACGGACGCGATGGATTCGTCAACTATAAGGTCCTCGACAACGGCAACGTCACCTTCAACTTTATCGACGCATCCGGAGAAACAAAATCCGAAACTTTCGAACCCCGCCAACGCGGCGGTGGTGGTGGCGACCGACGCGAACGCGGCCAGGGCGGACAACGTCGGCCTCGCCCCGATAGAAACCGCGCTCCGCCCCCACGCCGGCCGCAAGATCGAAGCGAGGCTGAACTGGCTGCGCAGCCGACCACACAACTCACGCAAAATCGCGAACGACGCCCCGAAGGCAGACAAGGCCGCGGACAAGGTCAAGGCAGACAACGCGGCCAGGGCCAAGGCGGACAACGCGGCGGCGGCGATATGCTGCTGCGCGCGCTCGACGCCAACAACGACGGCGATCTGTCGCCGAACGAATTGAAAAACGCTGAGGCCGCGCTGCGCAAACTCGACAAGAACGGCGACGGACAACTCAGCCGCGAAGAAACCCGCGGCCAGGGCGGCGGACGCGGTCAAGGCGGCGGACGGGAGCAAGGCGGTCGTCCCCCTGGCGATCGTGGAGATGCGAGACCGGTGGGCAATCCAAGCGCGCCCGCCGCGACACCGTATATAATCAATCCGAAACGCAGCGGCGAATTCAAGCTCACTAGTCCTGTGGTCGCGAATAACGGACCGCTACCGAAGGAATATAATGGAGACGGCGTGGGCGCGACCTTGCCGCTTGAATGGAAAGGGGCGCCGGCCGGCACGAAGAGCTTCGCGCTCGTGATGGATCACCTCGCGAGGGGGCCGAACATGAAATGCTACTGGACCATTTGGGACATCCCGCCGTCCGTCACAAGCTTGCCGAAGAACGTGCAGGGCGTTGGCAAACTCGGCGCCACTTGGAAGCGTGGAGAGACCTACATCGCGCCACACTCCCCCGGCGGCGCCAAAACTTACACGCTCCACGTTTATGCGCTTTCCAGGGTTCCGCAGTTTAGCCAACCGCCGCAACAAGTGACGCGCGAAGTCTTGTTGGCCGCCATCAAGGATTCGATTCTCGACAGCGCAGACTTGAACGTGACCTACACCGCTTCCGGTGATGGTGAACGTCGTGGCCCCGGTGATCCTGGCGGCAAAGACCGAGGCCAAAATCGTCCACGCCAATAACCGACACGCAGCCAATGCCAAAAACTCTTCAACCCCATTTTACAATTCTCCGACACCTCCATCCAACTGGCTCCGTCAATGCGGACCTCTAATCCAACCGAAAAAATCCAAGAATATGAAAGCCATCCAAAAACTCCTTCTCGTGGCCGTCGTCATGACAACGTTCGGTCTTTGTTTTTCCACAAGCGCCCAAAACGCCAATCGCGAAGAGATTCAGCGACAAACCGAACGTTTGCGGGAGCCGCTCGGCGTGACCGATAACGATGAGTGGGCCATCATCAGCAAACGCCTCGCCAAGGTGATCGAGCTTCGGGCTGCAGGCGGCGGCAACCGTGACGACAGAGGTCGTGGTGGGCGCGGACAAGGACAGGCAGGGCGCGACCGGGAGCAGACAAACCGCGGACAAGGTGATCGGGATCGGGACGGCGCCCAAGCCGACCGGGGCGGACGCGGACGCGGGCAGGGCGACCGTGCGCAAAGCGGTCAAGGCGGACGCGAACGCGGACAGGGCGACCGTGCGCAAGGCGGCCAAGGCAGACGCGAACGCGGACAGGGCGATCGCGGCCGAGATGGGCGCGGCGGCAACGTCGATCCCAACTCCCCACAGGGTAAACTCCAGGCTGCCTTGGTGCGCAATTCGTCCGAGGGTGAGCTGAACCGCTTGTTGCAAGCCTATCGAGCTGAACGTGAATCCAACGCGAAGAAATTGGAACAAGCCCGAGCGGCCTTGCGCGAGGTGCTGACCGTTCGTCAGGAAGTCGTTCTCGTCATGAACCGATTGCTCAATTAGGTCCAATTGCCAAAGCGAAACAGGCTTATGAAACCAAACCTATCCCGTCTGCTCCTGTGCTTCAGTCTGCTCGCCTTGAGCCTTGCGACCGCCGCGCTCGCCGCTTTTAGCAGTTTGGAGTTTTCTCCATCCTCCCCCGACCACTGAAATCTTTAAGCAACATGAAGAAACTTATCCTGACACTTTCACTGGGTCTCATCGCGGGTTTCGCGATCTCCCAAAGCGCGCCCCAACAACGCCAACGCGACGGGCGCGGCCAAGGCGGAGGCAATCCCATCTACCGCGCCCTTGACGCCAATCGCGACGGGGTGATATCGAAAGCAGAAATCACCAATGCAATGTCCGCGCTGCTCAAACTCGATGCGGACAAGGACGGCAAGCTCAGCTCCACAGAACTAGGACGCGACAATCGCCAGGGCGGTGGCGGACAGAATCGCGGAACTCAAACTTCCTCCACTCGCGGCGGCGGCGGACGCAGCAGTTCTGGGGGACAGATCGTAAGAGGCATTAAGATGCCAACGCCTTTGTTTCGCACAGAAGTACCAGAACACATTTATGACATAATTTTGGGTAAACCAACAAAAACTGCAGTGACGGCTAGCGTTCTCGCTTATCAGGATCTTCATTTCCGAATCGGTGTAGGTACTGAACCTGATGCTTTAGGCAAAACCTTAAATATTGGCCTGCTAGAGGCGGGTATCCCCAAAGAAGTTTTAATTGATGGGTTGAAAGCCGGCACCCAATATTTCTACAAACTTCAGTACGGAAAGAGCCTAACCAACCTAAATGAAAGTGAGGTTTATCAATTCCACACATCACGGGATGCAGGCGACAGTTTTGTTTTCACCGTACAAGCTGATTCTCATTTGGATTTTGGTACAGACCCCGCCGTTTACGAACAAACTTTGAAGAATGCACTCGCATCAAAACCGGATTTTCATTTTGCTCTAGGAGATGCTTTTTTTTCTGATAAAAGAGTAAGATATCAGGACGCCCTGGATCAGTACATTGCACAACGATATTACTTTGGCTTGTTGTGCCATTCCGCTCCTTTGTTTTTCGCACTTGGAAACCATGATGGCGAATCTGGCTACCGTGATAATGGAAGGCCGGAAAACATTGCAGTTTGGTCAGCAAAAACACGGAACAAATATATCCCGAACCCTACCCCCAATGCATTTTATGGTGGCAACACTTCAGTTCATCCTGAAATTGGATTATTAAAGAATTACTATGCTTGGGACTGGGGAGACGCGCAATTCATTGTGCTAGATCCTTTTTGGTACTCAGGGCGTGGAGGTCGAGACGGGATGTGGGCTAAATCACTTGGTAAAAAACAATATGATTGGTTGAAGGAAACCTTGGAGAACAGCGAGGCATCTTACCGGTTCATTTTTTTGCACTATCTCGTGGGTGGATTGGATAACCAAACCAGGGGCGGGGTTAATATTGCCAATTTATACGAATGGGGCGGAAAAAATAGCTCCGACGAAGATGAGTGGGCAACTAAACGCCCGGGTTGGGAAAAACCAATCCATCAATTACTTGTCCAGCATAATGTAAGTATCGTGTTTCACGGGCACGACCATTTGTACGCCAAGGAGGAACTGGACGGGGTAATTTATCAGGAAGTTCCGCAACCGGGCCATCGTTCAGGAAACACTCGCAGCGCTGGATCCTATGGCTATGATCAAAGAAACGTTATAGGAAGCTCTGGCCACGTTCGGGTTGCGGTTACTAACAGCGAGGTCAAGGTGGAATATGTAAAGACACGTGTTGGTGGTACGGAGTTGACTGTTTCACAACGTAGGTATGTGGCTGACTCTTATTCAGTGAAGTCCTTAAACATTAAGCCATAACTATTC
>JABGZB010000342.1 GCA_018674955.1 Verrucomicrobiota bacterium
AAGGTGTAATCCGGAGTTTTTAACTGCTTAGTAATCTGTGTCGGGATCGGGAAGCGACTGTACTCCGCCTCGTACGCCCGCACCGCCCCGGAGATATTCTGCATCTCACTCTTGGCCTGCGCCTTCTTGGCCGAGTCCTTGGCCTTGCCCAACGCCGGTAAAATCATCCCCGCCAAGATCGCGATGATGCCGATCACCACCAGCAGCTCGACCAACGTGAAACCACGCTTGGCCGCTGCGGTGTTGGATTTTTTTGTCTTCGTTTTCATATTCGTTTGTTGTTTGAAATCGGTTAGCGATTTTTCTTTTTATAGTATCTAGAAAGCTGCTCCCGGGGGAAGGTTTCTTTGCGCCAATTGCTAATGACTAGCACCTCGTCGCCCACGACGATCTCGGCCCACAAGTCGTACTTGCCGATGTTGTGCACCACCGACTGGCCGGCCACGTAGCGCCACGGGTTGATGCCCCTCGCCACTTTGCCGTGATGCCGGACGGGGTGGTCATCACGGTCCAGCGGCCACGGCACCGGTGCGCAGAGGACATGCACATCATCCGCATGATGCTCATGATGGCCAAGACTAACTTCGTCGTCACCGCGTTCCTCGCTGATATGCCCGACGGTCTTTGCCGTGGGCTCGTAGAATTTTTTAAGCTCCCTCTCCGTTCGGGCGGTGTTGATGAATCCTTCCACCCCGAAATGTTCCTTGATCGTCTGCAACTCCATCACCGCGCCCACCTGGGGATCGCGGAAGGTTTTTCGTGTGGGACTGTACAGGCAGCCGGTCAACTCGTAGTACAGCGAGTTCAGCGCCGGGTCTTTTGGATTGTCCGGCGGGTAGTGGCCGAACTTGGACTTGTACGACTCGATGGCCGTCCCGATCGCTGTCAGCTCCGCCCGGGTGCGGGACTCACGCATCTTGCGGCCAGCGGTGCCGCTCAACCCCACCACCAGCGACGCCAGAATGCCGATGATCACGATGACCACCAGCAACTCAACCAGCGTGAACCCGCGACGGCTTCCGCTCTTCCTCGTCATTTGTTTCATTGGTCTTTTGTCTCCTGTTCCATTCGCTCGCTCAACCACTGCTTGATCATGCTTTGATAGCCCAGGTAGCGCGACCGCGCCAGACGCTTGATCTTGGACAACATCCGCGGATCCATCCGCAACGAGATGGTGATCGACTCGACCCCCTCCCCGCTCTGCGCCAGCGCCAGTTCCATCAATCGTGGCGCAACGCCGGTGTTCGCCCAGTAGGCGGCTTCCGCATCTTCGCCGTCGAACTGCGGCACTTGTTCCCAATCGCTGATCTGGTTCATTCCGGTTTTGTTTCATGCGTCGCCTCATGCCTCAACCAATCTTTTTGTTCATTTTTCGCTGATAGAAAAAGGTTTCATCCTCCGTGAAGCCTCGAGCCATCACCACGCGAATCTGTTTGCCGTTGGTTCGGTAAACGCTGAAAATCCCGTAACCCGACGCCGCCATGCCAAGGTTGAAATATCGCGACTCACCGGCGTATCGGGGTGAGTCTGGCAAAAGCTTGCAGGAAAACGGATCTTCAAAGGACTCCTCCACATCCTTCGGAGCTAATCCTTCCCACTCAAACGGCATGTTAACCCAGTCGAATTCCATCTCCGCTGGCCAAAAAGTACGCCTTGAACATACATTGTCAATACATTGTCGGTACATTTTTGAAAAAAGTTTCTGGGAGCTGTTTCGTTGAAAAACTCAATTTTCCCGCCTGTTTTCGCTGCTCTGGGCGGTTTCGGTTGACTCATCCCCGCCGCGCCTCGACCATTCGCAAGCCAAGCCAAGCGCTTGGCCCGTGATGCGCCTCTCTCATTTCTTCACTTACTACCGATCCTTGGGCGGCGTGCAGTCTATCCTCAAGCGGCATCACGCCTCGGACGCCAAGCGGGGCCACGCACCCGGTTTCGTGTTCGCATTTGAGTCGGACGATTTCGACGAACCCGACATCACCGGGCTTGGCTTCGGCGGCGGCCACTCCATCCACTCGATGCGCGCCACGTTCGCCAACCACTCCCGCCGCTTCACCGACTCGGTGGCAATCTGTCATAATATGTGGGGTCTGCAATTCCTCGCAGACCTCATGCCGGCCCAGCGGCGGGTCGGACTACTGCACTCGGACTGGCCCGAACTGCGACCCCACCTCGAATCCCAGCGCGGCCTGCTCGACGGCGTGCTGTGCGTGAGCAACGCACTGGTCGATCTCGTGTCCGGCTGTCTGCCGGACTTAGCCAAGGCCAACCGCGTCCAGTTGATCCCCTACCCGATCGACGGCTTGGCGGCGATGCCGGAGCGCACGCCCTTGGCCAAGCGCACTGTGGTGATCGGCTGGGTCGGCCGAATGCAGACGGAGCAAAAACGGGTCGAGCGATTGCCCTCGCTGGTCAAGGCGCTCGAGTCAACTGGCATCGACTTTCGATTCGAGTTGCTCGGCGACGGCCCGAGACAAACTTGGCTCGAGCAGCAGTTGCCAAACGGCCGCACGATTTTTCACGGCCGCAAGTCGGGCGACGATTACGCGTCAGTCTTGCGCGGGTGGGACTTCATCACAAGCGTCAGTGACTACGAGGGATTGCCCATCTCGATGCTCGAGGCGTTCAGTGCCGGGGTGCTGCCGCTCTGCCCGGCGATCGGCAGCGGCGGCGACGAGTACTCGGCCAAGCTAGGCGACGAGTTTGTCTGGGACGCCTTCGACTTTGGCCAAGCGGCGGACAAGCTCAAGTCCATCCTGGCCAAGCCGGAATCCGCACTTGGCCAGGCGCGAGCCAAGGCCCGCGCACTCACGGAGCGCCACAGCGAAGCCGGGTACTTCCGAACGTTCGACGAGTTTGTGCAGCGCATTGCCGACGAGCCGCGCGCGGCGGCGGCGCGCCTGAGCAAGCGGCCGTTTTACTTTTCTGACCGGCTGCCCTTTGGTCTAATGACGCGCCTTTGGCCAAGCGGCTGCACGCGACGCAATGAATAACCAACCACAGCAGACTGATGCGGCGGTGGAGCGGGAGTTTCTCCACCCCTCAAAGCGCCGACCGCACTACCTCGAGCGGGTGAGTATCGTGCAGGCGCTCAGGGAGTTGCGCCACCGCGTGAAACCTGGGCGGCTGCTCGATGTCGGCTGCGGAATGAAGCCTTACGAGAGCCTGTTGACTCAACGCGGTAGTTGCTATTATGGCACCGACTGGCCCGTGACGATGGAGGGCTCGTACGGCGACTTGACCCGCGCCGATTTTTTCTCGGACAGCATGGTGCTGCCGTTCCGCGAGGGGACATTCGACACGGTCATCAGCACACAGATGCTCGAGCACGTGCGACAGCCGGAGATCGTCATACCGGAGATGGCTCGCGTCCTGAAGCCAGACGGCATCCTGTTACTCTCCGCCCCCATGACGTGGCCGCTGCACGAGGAGCCATACGATTATTATCGGTACACCCTTCACGGCCTGCGGCATTTGCTGAAGGAAGCCGACTTCGAGATTCTCGACGAGATCCGGCGGGGCAATAACTGGACGACGATGGCGCAAATGTTTCTCGACACGCAACTCGGCAACCTTGGTCAACGGTTGCCGGAAAGGATTTATTCGACGCTTGTGAGCCTCGCGATCAACCACGCCTGCTCTGCGATCAACCTCTTCAAGCCAGTGCGCCGCCTCTGCCTTGGTTGGGTGGTTGCGGCAAGAAAAATGTCCGCCGGGGAGGCTCCCCCAGCGGACATGAAAAGCGTTGTGTGACAACGGGCCGACTAGCCCTGGTAAACGCCGGTCTTCCAGTTTTTCCCGCCCATGGTCCGTTCGATGGACTTCAGGTTACTGCGGCGGCGAGTCAGCGCATTGTTCACCTCGCGCGATGCCATGGTCCAGTTGATCTTATGCAGGCTCTCCACGAAACGTTTCTTGTCCTTGAACTGGGAGGTGGCGCTGCGCAGCGAATAGCCGTTGGCCTTCAGCCGGACAATCGACATCTTGCGCAGCATCGTCAGCGGCTGCCTTGGCTTGCCCAGCGCCGGCTTGCGCAGGAGCCTGCCGTTCTTTTCCTGGGTGTCGAGCCAGCCGCCAAACTGGTCCATCAGCTCCTCACGCGGCTGGGACCAATCGACCAGGAAGCTGTGTGATTCCTCAAACGGCATCGCCTTGCCGCTGGCCTTGCCCAGTTCGACAACGCCCGAGGCACTGCCCTTTTGGCTCTTGCCACCGGCGGCCAAGGCCTTGCGGCACTCGGCAGATTTCAGAAAGGGCTCCTTGCCGCTTCCAAGTTCACGATCCAGTTCCCATTGCATGGCCCGATGGACCAAGGTGCGGGGTGCTTTTTCCAAAACGGAAAAATCCCATTCTTCACTTGCGAGTTCTTTTTTCTTACTCATTGCTCA
>JABGZB010000343.1 GCA_018674955.1 Verrucomicrobiota bacterium
ACTCACCCGCAGGCCTTGATTGGTTTTCGTTCTCAATTAACAGGCAATGGACTTCTGCCTTGTTTTCCGATTGAAACTCCATTCTCACCCTTGTTTCTTTGTCGGTCGCTCTTATTGCAAGCACTCTGTCAGTCTGTCGTCTGTTTTCCTCTTCGTTGTAAAAGTTCTGGTCTGCGGTTGCCTTTTCGTATTCGAACAACTCTTCGCAAAAGGCTGCTCCATTCTTTCCCAGCGCTTCATGCCTATCTTTTTCCCCAATTGATTCAAAACCACTTACCCACTTAACAAACTTTGGTGCTCTTTCCAACTCGGCTTTGGGTTGGGTTTTTACAGCTATGTCTTCATCTACAAGATTTGCCAATGACATTCCCAAAGCTTCCGAAATCCTGCCGTATCTTTGATGTGCGACATCTTACTACTACTACACTTTAATTATAGTCGGTGACATCGATTTTATCAAAATTTTAATAAAATCTTTAATTAACACAAAAAAAGACCTCCAAGAAGGCAGGACAAAATAAGAGGTTAAATAGGCATAAATTGCTAATTATTTGGGGTTGTACCGCTTAGCAGTGTCGCTAACAATTTCGGCATGTTGTTTGTTTATTTCTTCTCAAAATCCAATAGTGACAAGAGATTCACTGTGAAAAGTTTAACCCGCAGGTGGCAACGGAGTTGCGGACTGTTAAGTCTGGTTGCGGCAGTGTTGGTCTTGTTTGGCTCGACGTTGACAGCAGGAATATTTGAAATAAACAGGGAGCCGATTAACTACAAGACAACTCCCGTTCAGGACCGGATACAGTTGTTGAAGCAACGCTTGGAGGAAGGTACTGCAAAACTTGAGTGGGACGAGAAGCGTGGCTGGCTGCCCTCCATGCTCAAACATCTTGAGGTTCCCGCCTCGTCACAGACACTTGTGTTTTCCAAGACGAGTGTGCAGAATACCCGCATTACCCCGGCTAGGCCAAGGGCTGTTTATTTCAACGACGATACCTATGTGGGGTGGGTCCAATACGGAGACGTGCTTGAACTCTCGGCGGTGGATCCCAAGCAGGGTGGTATTTTTTATGTCCTTACGCAGAAAAACACCGACCACCCTGAGATCATTCGTGATCAGGGGGATTGTCTGACGTGTCATTCTTCGTCCAAGACCAAGGGAGTCCCGGGGTACCTCGTTCGTTCTGTGTTTGCCTCAGATGATGGCCGGCCTCATTTTGGTTACGGCACTACCACTACGGATCACACAACGCCCATGAAAATGCGATATGGCGGATGGTATGTCTCAGGCACCTATGGTGAGATGCGTCACCGGGGCAATGTCATTGCCAGCGATGATCGTTTCAACCCCATTGATCCTGAAAAGGGCGCCAACATCACTGACCTGAACAAGCTTTTCCGGGTGGAGCCCTACCTCGACAGGGGAAGTGACATTGTGGCGTTGATGGTTCTCGAGCACCAATCGCAGATGCACAATCTGATCACCAACGCCTCCTTCGATTGTCGCCACGCGATTCACTACCAGAAAATCATGAATCGTGCGCTCGACAGGCCCATGGATCATGAGACGGAAAGCACCCGGAGTCGCATCATTGCTTCCGGTGATAAATTGGTTCGGTACCTGTTGTTCTGTGATGAGTATCAACTGGAGTCTCCCATCGAGGGATCATCCGGTTTTGCCAAGCAATTTTCCTCGCACGGTCTGCGCGACGGCAAAGGGCGATCGTTGAGAGATTTTGACCTGAAGCAGAGGATGTTTCGTTACCCGTGCAGTTTCCTGATCTATTCCGACTCATTCGATGAACTTCCCGCCCCTCTGCTGGCGCATGTCGAGACGCGACTGATTAACGTGCTGCAAGGGGAGGACACGAGTGGAGAGTTTGACCATCTGTCGCCCGAAGATCGTGGGGCAATTCTTGAAATCCTCATGGAAACCAAGCCGGGTTTTCGGGGCAAGGTGAAAGCTCTTGAATAGGTTTTATCCATTAAACCGGCCGGTTTCCCGGGCACATGACGGCGCGACTTTTTAGCGCGCTTGGTTTACAGCTTGGGCTCCTGCCACTCTAGGCCAAGCGCTTGGCTAACGGCTGGGCAAGTCAGTTGGCTGTTGTGGGTGTTGATGCCCCCGACCAGCTCAGGCGCCAAAGCGCAGGCCCCGGCGAGGCCGTGATTGGCGAGCATCTCGACGTAGCGATGGGTGACGTTGGTCAGCGCCTGGGTGGCGGTGCGTGAGTAGGCGGCCGGCATGTGGGTCACGCCCTCCTCAACAAACACCGGGGCATGATGGTTGGTCGGGCGCGAGGTCTCGGCGCAGCCGCCCTGGTCGATGGCGATGTCTACAAGCACGCTGCCGGGGCGCATACAGCGCAGCATGTCGCGGCTGATTAGTTTCGGTGCCTTGGCCCCGGGCACCAGCACCGCGCCGTCGTCGACTCGAATGAATGAAGTTGCAGCCCCGCTTTCGCGTCCTTCACTACCGGTCCGTGGCAACCAAAGCAATTATCTAAAAGGATCGGACGGACGTCGCGATTGAAGCTGAGTGAATCCGGTTCTTCTCCCAATGCGAAAGAGTTCAACCGAGGCGCGGCGAAGACTCGGAGCATCGACACAATGGATGCCACGGTGGATCCAATTCTCATGAGCAGGTCAGGCAAAGATGTCCATCGCGGGTTTTCCTGTCCCATCTTTGGTGGCGTAAAACGGGCGTTTTTCGACCTCGTAAGCTGTCTTTGGATTGATGCCCATCGCGGTAAAAATAGTGGCATGCAGGTCTTCGACTGAGACGGGGTTCTCAACTGCAACCAGAGGACGTTCGTCAGAGGTCTTACCGTAAATAAAGCCCTTTTTTACGCCGCCTCCGAACAAGGCCACACTCGTTCCGCCGGTGAAATGACGGTGCAAACCATAGTGCTTCATCTCCGCAAGTTTCTCCGTTTTGGCACGGGATTGATCTTTCGCGTTGGAGCCCGGGACGCCCTCGATCATCATGTCACGGCTGAATTCGCTGGCAACGATGACCAATGTGCGATCGAGTAGTTCGCGTTTCTCCAAGTCACGGATTAGCTGGGCGATGGGACGGTCGACCTCTTGCTTCAGCTTCTTTACAGTCGTGTGGCCGTTTTCGTGGGTGTCCCAGTGGATGAAAGGAATGTACTCGGTGGTGACCTCGACAAACCGAGCGCCAGACTCAACCAGCCGGCGCGCCAGCAAACAACCGCGCCCAAATCGGCCCGTGTCGTAGTTGTCGCGAGATTCCTTCGGCTCCACAGAAAGATCGAAAGCGTGCTTTTCCTTAGATTGAAGCAGGCGATGTGCCGCGTCCATCGAACGCATCATGGATTCCTGCTGGTAATCGCTCATCCAGCCACGGTTCGGGTTCTGGTCGACTAGTTCACGGTAATGCCGAAACCGATTGGCGAACCGTCCCGGTTCCATGCCCTTCGGCGGTTGGACTGAGCGGACTGCGTCCTCCGGGTAGGGCAGGTTCATCGGGCCAAACTCGGAGCCGAAAAATCCGCCGGTAGTGAAGGCCTTGAGCTCTTCCTTTTCGCCCACGCCCTCGAGCCGTTGGCCGATGTTGATGAACGGCGGGATGACCGGGTTCTTCGGCCCTAACACTTTCGCCATCCAAGCTCCGATGTGTGGGGCAGCTACAGTCAGCGGCGGGATGTAGCCGGTGTGCCAATGGTATTGGTGACGGGAATGGAGAATGTGGCCGAGGTCCGGCTGCACCGCGGAGCGGATTAGGGTGCCGCGATCCATGACCTGCGCGATCTGTTCCATGCCCTTGGTAAGTTTGATGTTGTCCACCGCAGTGTCGATCGCGGGGAAAGTGCTGAGGATTTTGTCGACCTCTAGCCCATTCTCGAAAGGGAAATAGCGTTTCGGATCAAACGTGTCCGGTGCAGCCATCCCTCCTGCAAGCCAGATAAGGATGCAGGAATCCGCCTTTGCAGGCGGGTTGGAGACGGCTTTGGGATCAGCGTTCGCAAAGGCGCGGGTTCCTGCACTGGCAAGTGCGGCTAGGGAGGCTGCGCCGAGTTGTTTGAGCAGCGTCCGGCGGGCGATTTTTTCTTCGAAGGTCATCATGGAATTTAAATTTCCGGCTAACGGATCATCTGGAACTCGGGCTGCATGAAAACCATCCACAGAAGATCCTCTATGGCGACAGGATCGCGGCCATTGCCGGCAACTTTGGCCAGAACAGCTCGTTCCCCCATCGAAGGTTCGCGCGACAGAGCATAACGAAAAAACCAAGCTGCCAAATTCGCCCCGGATTTGCCCCCGCCCGCGAGATGCCGCGCGCCACGGTTGAGGTAGCCAGCCAGAATCTCGCCATTCGATAGGTCGATCGCTTGCAAAGTGGTTAGTTCCCCTGGACGCGTTGACACTACCTGATCGCGATGCGGTCTGCCCAGCGAACGCATCAGGAAATCGTTCTTCACCAGCGCTGCCCGGACAGGCGGCGCGGGACCAGTCGGCGATCCGGTTTTGGCCTTGGGGTTCAATACCGCGCCCCACGGCCCCTTTCCATGTGAGTGAAATTCCCTTGCGGCACCCCAGCTTCCGCCCGGCGGACGGGCTTCCCAACTCTGATCACTCGCAATGAGTTTCTGGATGCCACCATCAAGCAACGCGATCTGTCCGATGAAGCCGGCGGATCCGCCGAACATCTCCGCGTCCACCTCAATCACGTTTTTGCCCGCCGCAAGATGGGTTGTGATGTCGCAGTAGACAGGCTTTTGCCACTCCTTGGACGAGGCTACCTGCACGCCATTGATTTTCATCACAAAAGCGTTGTCGCATGTCGCCATCAAGCGGGCCGCCGCAGGCTTTGCGCTCGACTCGAAGGTTTTGCGAAGGTGCGATTTCTTGCCAGTTGCCCCCTGGTGCCAAATCCACTTAGCGCTCACCACGAATGGCTGAAGTTCCACCGCCTTTGTATTTTCAGCTACGGGTTCCGGTTTTCTGGCACGATCCACCTTCGCTTCCGGGTTCGCCGGATTCGCCCCCGTGATCTGCCAGACCGAATCCAGCAGTTGCTCGGCCGTCATCCGCTTGGCGATCGGCCCGGCGTAGACGTAATCCTCGCCTGGCTGTTCCTTCAGAATTACGCTCTGCGATTGGTAGGCCTTCGATGTCATCACGAATGCGATAAACTTCCTCAGATCATAGCCATCCTCTGCGAACTGCACCGCGAGGTAGTCTAACAGATCCTCATTCCAAGGTTGGGTGTGCATCGCGTCGACCGGATGCACGATGCCACGGCCCATGAGCTTCTCCCAGAGCCGGTTCACCACCGTTCGGGTGAAGCGGCCGTTTTCGGGATGCGTCATCAGTCCGGCCAACTGCTTGAGCCGTTCGGTTTTGGGCGCGTCTGGATCTACATCTCCCAGTTCGGGGAAGATCCATTTTGGCGTCGCCATCTCGCCCGTGGGCTTGTCGCAGCGATTCAGTTCGAGTGGTGTCTCAGCGTAGATTGCGGCGAGGTTGTAGGCCTCGGACAGTTTCCAGCGGTCGATGAAACTGTCGTGGCAACTTGCGCACTTCATGTTGATGCCTAGAAAGACCTGCGACACGTTCTGGGCGAACTGGATATTACGAGTCTGGCTCGCGTTCACGTCGCCGCGCCACTTGATCCCATTAATGAAACCCGTCGACTCCCCAGTAGGCGAAATCAGCTCGCGCACAAACTGGTCATAGGGCAGATTCTCGCGCAGTGCGGAATAGAGCCAATTGGTGATCTGCTTGCGCCCCCCGGTGATGAACCCGGTGCCAGTGTAGTCGTTGCGCAATAGGTCATTCCACGCTGTTAGCCAGTGGTCGGCATAGCCGACATCGTTGGCGAGAAGCTTGCCAATCACCTTGGTTCGCTTGTCGGGGTTGGAGTCAGCCAGGAACGCATCCAGTTCCTTCGGCGATGGCAAAAGTCCAATCGTATCCAAGGTGGCGCGGCGAAGGAATCCGGAATCGGATGTCGCCTGCGGTGGCGATTTGCCGCGTTTTGCCAGATCCGCGTCCAAAATGCGATCGACCGGATGACTGCGGCTGTGCTGAGCGGATGGAAGCATGACGACGCGCGGCTTCAGCGGCGGTTCCCAGGAGGACTTCCCGAGCGTGACTCCGACCTCCCAAGACAGGCCTTCGTCGATCCATTTTTTTAGAGTCGCGATATCCTTGGCCGGGAGCCGAGATCCCTTCGGTGGCATCCATTCGGTGTCGTCGCCCGATTCCAGCAGTTCGATCATCAGGCTCTTTCCAGCTTTGCCTGGGATAGCCACCGGGCCAGACTCGCCGCCGGCAAGCAGTTCTGCTCGCGTGTTCATCGCCAACCCGCCTTTCTTCTTGTCGCCGGTGTGGCACTCTGCACAATACTCGCGGAGCAGGGGGATCACATCGTGGGCAAAATCGACCGCGTGAAGTACAGGCGAAGCCGACGCCAAGATGAAAACACAAAAGGCAGTGAGGAGATTCGGTCTGTTGTATCGCTCAATCATGATCTTGCTGAAGCGTTATGCCCATGCCAAGTATGGCCTTTCTCCGACATGATGCCCCATAATATTTCCGTGGTTGCCAGTCCGCAATCCTCTTGAACTATCACAAACTCCAGTTTCATTTTTCTCAGCTTATTCTTCTTCATCGACATTTATTTTACCACAACGGAGATGAGAGCAGGTTCCACCAGTATGAAGACGCCTGGATATTACTAGAAAAGTGAAATCAAAGCACCCCGTTTTTGTACTCTCTTTTCCGAAATTCACTTATTTCCAAATCCTTAGTGGTGGAGCCGGGGGGGGGCGAACCCTCTCGGGAACCTTACCCACCTTGCGCCACCGTTAGCAACTGTTTGCAACTGTTTGCAACTGTTTGCAACCAGACTGTTTGATGCAAGGGGAGGCTTTCATAAATCGCAAGAATACGTACCGTTGAGAGCTTCAAGTGGTCTGAAATGGTCTGAATTGAGGGTGGGGCGTCTGGAGGAGCGGAAGAGTGCTTATAGGTCATGGCATCTGGAATTTTTTCGCAAAAAAGAACCCTCTCATTGCTCCTCAATCGAAACTATCTGTCCGCCTTCAACAACGGCCTTTACATTGGTCGGCAGCAGTTCTTGCAGTCGGGCACCAGGTCAAGTTCTCCATCCATCCCGTCCAGTATGACGAGGGTGTCTTAGTTGCAGTAGGGGTAGGAGACGGTGGTAGTGGGTTCCAATGACTACTTCCCGTCAGCTTTCAATTCTTCACCCGTCTTGCCGCCGTGTCTGCGGAGGAGGTCACTCGACCTCTTTGACGCGATAGAAGCTTCGCTTGAAGGGCACCAACGGCTGTCTTGAGTCGATGAACTTAACCTGCTTGCCGGTTCCCTCGATTGTTTCCAGCACTCCCCACTGCTTGAAGTCCTGCGTCACCTCGACCACATAAGCCATTCCATCCTTGGCAGCAAAAGTGAAACCGAAAGGCCATTGATCCGTACTGTAATCCAAACGAAACA
>JABGZB010000344.1 GCA_018674955.1 Verrucomicrobiota bacterium
ACTCACCCGCAGGCCTTGATTGGTTTTCGTTCTCAATTAACAGGCAATGGACTTCTGCCTTGTTTTCCGATTGAAACTCCATTCTCACCCTTGTTTCTTTGTCGGTCGCTCTTATTGCAAGCACTCTGTCAGTCTGTCGTCCATTTTCCTCGAGGATGGGTTCGGGGATGAGACCAAGGTCACGACTTAAAACCATCCATTCATACAACGCATCTCGCAACTTGCGGAGCTTAACCGCATGCACAGGGTCGGCAGCCAGATTACGGGTTTCGTGTGGATCGATTTTCAGGTCATACAATTCCTCAGCGGGCGGGGCGTAGTGAGCATGCGCGACTGGAGTTCATTCAATTCTCCGTTGGCGGAGGTACGAGTCCTTGGCAACGAGCACAGGAGTTACTACAATGAGAAGCGACCGCATTCGTCGTTGGGCGGGAAAAGCCCTAGGGTGTATGCGGCCCATTGTTCGGTTCCAGTCGGGGCTACGCCCCTCCCTACACCGAACAATGGAAGTGAAAACCCAGAACCAAATCTCTCATGACAGTTGGTACAAAGAACGGGGTCACTCCATGGAGGAATACACCGATGCCGACTTTGGCCAGCCTCGCTCGTAACGGTAAGATCTTCTGCGGAATATGAATTTCAACTCACCGCCAACCGCCCCGGTCGATGCAGCACGCGAGTGGTTGGATCATGCACAATCGTCGTCCAGCAAACCGAATCCTTTGGCTATGACGCTGTCAACCGCCAATACAGATGGACAACCGTCTTCCAGAATGGTGTTGCTCAAGGGCTTTGATGAACGAGGGGCTGTCTTTTACTGCAACTACAACAGCGCAAAAGCCGAAGACATTGCAATTAACAATGCCGTTTCATTGCTGTTCCACTGGGATGAACTGCAACGCCAAATTCGCATTCAAGGTGCGGCAAGCAAAATCACGTCGGAAGAATCAGATACCTACTTCGCCACCCGACCAAAACTCAGCCAAGCGGGTGCTTGGGCGAGCGAGCAATCAAAACCCCTAAAAAGCAGAGCCATGCTAATGGCCAAAGTAGCCGGCCTCACTGCAAAATGGGTGGGGCGCCCAATACCTCGCCCGGACCATTGGGGTGGTTACAGGATCACACTGGAGACCGTGGAGTTATGGCAGGGACATGATGGTCGACTGCACGACAGGATAAAATACCAACACCAAGACGGTGAATGGTCTTGGGAGCGGCTACAGCCATAACAACCTTGGGAAAGGTCTGACATTTCATGAGCAAGCAATAAGCTTAAACGGAGCAGAGAATTGAGCAAAATGCGCCCTGCAATGGAAGGGTGCCGAGCGGGATAGTTGAGTAGCGCTTGGCCAAGTGCAACGCAAGATTAGGGTTAAAAAGAATGGTGGAGTCATGGAGAATCGAACTCCAGACCTTCGCATTGCGAATGAGTCTTTTTTAGCCGTTTTTAAACGGTTTCAGGGCTTTTTGATGTGCCGCATACACTTATGCACATCAAAGCACCACTATGCACTGGGACAAATGCGGGACACGAAATTAGTTGTTTTGTTGTGATCATCAAACCTCCGATTTGAAGACAAAACACTACGATGCTTTAGTCGTCTCACACTCCACCAAAACCACGGCTGCGATTGTTGTTAGTAGTAGTTTCATTTGCCTTCAGCTTTCAATTCTTCACCCGTCTTGCCGCCGTGTTTGCGGAGGAGGTCGGCGAGTTCGCCTTTGGCATAATCTAGCGGTATGCTGCCATCCACATTCTTCGCATTCACATCCGCACCTTTAGCGATAAGCAGTTCAGCGATTTCCTTGTGACCCCAAGAAGTCGCAGATTGCAAAGGAGTCTCTCGAAAATCAGCCATCACGGCATCGACCCACTCCGGCCGGGTGTCCACGGTCAACTCGAGGGATAATTTCATACGACGGCGGACAGGCTAGCAGTTTGGGGAAGCGGCGTGGAGGCTGAAGCTGTTCTCCGAACTCGACGAAGCAGACTGCCTGATGTAGTGTTGTCCACATGTTGCAATATGCGACCGACCAATCATGAACGAACCACAAATTGACGACTCAGTCGGAGCCATCGTGGCAGGGTGCCCGGCGCTCGCACGCGTATTTGAAGACGCCGGCATCGACTACTGCTGCGGAGGCAAAAAGACGCTGAACGAGGCCTGCCGAGAGCAGGGCTTGCATCCACAAACCGTTCTCGCCGCGCTGACTGAGTCAACACAGTCCACTCAAGTCGAACCCGTTGCGGACACTGCCGCCATGGCGCTGACCGAACTGGCCGACCACATCGAGCAGACACATCACTCCTATTTACGTTCTGAATTTCCGCGGCTGGATGAGTTAACCAACAAGGTGGCATCCGTTCATGGCGAACAGAACCCGCGACTGCATCAAGTTAGGGAAATCTGCCTGGCGCTAATTGCTGAACTATCTGACCACATGATGAAGGAGGAGCAAATACTCTTCCCCATGGTACGACAACTGGACTCGAGCGACATCGCCCCGACGTTTCACTGCGGTTCACTGGCCAATCCCATTCAACAGATGGAATCCGAACACAGCCAGGCTGGTGCCGCACTAGAAAGACTCCACGAATTGACAAACGGCTTCACCCTGCCCGATGGGGTCTGCAACACCTACCTCGCCATGCTGGACGCCATTGCCCACTTGGAGCGCGATCTTCACCTGCACATTCACAAGGAAAACAACGTGCTCTTCCCTCGCGCACTCGAGATGGAACAGAACAAAAGTGCATGAGTTCTACCTCCCCTTGGCCAAGCGCTTGGTTTAGCCTTCGGCGCGTTCGCTTGGGACAAGAGAGGTGAATATCAACGACCTTTTTCTCGAATGCACGCAGAAAATCACCCTTCAAAATGCGCATGAAACCGGCCAAAGCCACCCACTCGGCTCGCACTCAAATCCGTTCCAACAGCGATGCGCTGTTTGTCGGCTTCAATGTTTCCTTTAGCGGCAGCATCGTGAATTGAGATGTCTGGCGCTTTGGCTGCCGGCGGTTCTGGTGCTGGAGCCGACTGCTGCGACTCCCCACACCCCACCAGCACCACGGCTGCGATTGTTATTAATTTGTGCTTCATGTAGCCCAAAGCTTATTTTTTGATTATTTTTGTAATGTTTTTTACGTTTTTCCATGATCCCCACTTTAGAGTTGTCACCATGGGGCGCGTCGGATTCGCCGGCAGAGGAAAGCCCTAAACCTCCCTGGTTACTTCAATGTGCGAACATAGGCCAACAAGTCGGCGAGTTGCTGTTTGTTGAACCCGTCAATGAGTCCGCGGGGCATGACGGATCGTCCGGTAAGGAAGCCGGCAGATGCGATTTGCTCGCGGGATACGAAGAGTTTACCGCCGCCCATTAAGTGGAGGGTGGCTCCGCGGGCGTTTTCTTCTTCGAGATAACCTTCGATGGCGTCCCCGTCCCGCTTGAAAATGCGGTAGAGAGCGTAGTTGCCTTCGACGGCGGCATCCGGATCGAGGATGGCGGTCAAGAGATGCTCGGTTTCGCGGTGGGCAGCACCGTCCAAGGCTGGGGCGAAGCCGGCGCCCTGTCCACCAACGGCATGGCAACTGAGGCAAATGGCCGTGAAGACTGGTTTCCCCTTGGCCGGATCGCCGCCTTTCTGCTCAGCGACATGCATGAAGGTCTCGAGTTTGGTCTTGAAGGTCTTCACTTGCGCTGCGCGGGCGGCGTGTTGGCTTTGCAGCAGGGCTTTGGCGCGCTTGTCGTTTTTCAATTTTGCGCCAATGCGTTCGGCCAGGTCGCGATCGACGACGCTTTTGGCGATGTTGCCGTCGTCCAGGAGATCGAGGAGGAGTTTGGCGCCGGCGGCAGATTCCGTGAGACGATGCGCGAGGGCGGCGTGGGCCATGGGCGACAGCTTGCCGGCAACGGGACCCGCGAAGGACTTGGCGGCGGCAGGATCGATGCTTGCAAGCGCGGCCAAGGCAGTCATGGAGGCCTGAGCCCCCAGTTTATCCTGTTGCAAAACGGCTTTGAAGGAAGCTGGATGGGCTTGTGCCTTGCGGGCCAAGACGTTGACGGTTGCGGTCACGAAACCTGCGTCAGACAACCGGTTAGACAGAACCTCCGCAAGGAGCGCATCAAGGCCTTCGACGTTGAGGCAATCAGCAACCTCGGCGGCGGCCATTGCGCGGCTTGCGTCGCCGCTCTCAAGCATCCGTTCACAGGCAGGTTGGAGCAGCTTACCGAGAGCTGGGGAGGCGACGTCCAAGGCATGCTTCTTGGCCAGAGCAACAAGGGCGTCGGCTTCTGGCGCATCAAAGATTGGTTTCAAGGCGGCTTGTACTTGCGTATTCCGCAGAAGTCCGCAGGCGGCCTTGAAGTCGTCTTCGCTCAGGGGCTGGTCCTTGATGCTGGTCCAGCGGGCGAGGAATTTCTTGGTTCGATCGTCGATGGAGAGCGCTTGCTCGGCCCAAGCCAAGTGACTTTCGGGCTGCTTGGCCGCCAGGGGTGAATTGAGGTAGCGATCCAATTCCTTGGGATACTGTTCCAGGACCATGCGGGCAAGGTAGCGTTCGAATTTGCGTTCGTAGTCACCGCCCAGTTTTTCGGATTTTGTGTCGGGAAGACAGAAGCTGACGGCCAAGTCGATGAGCTCCGGGTTCGACTTGCCGTAGTCGGCAAGAGTGCGAAGAACCTGTGAGCGCACCATGACGTGCGTCTCTGCGACGAAGGGTTTAAGGACCGTGGCCAACTCGTTCGGACGTACAGGCATGCTACCCATGGCGCGAACCGCTTCGCGACGCAGGTCGGGCAGGTCCGACTTCAACAAGGTGGCCATCAACGCCCGATCGTAGTGTTTCAGCCCTTCGAGAGACCACAGGGCGATGATGCGCGTGGTTTCGTCCTGCGACGCATCGGCACAGATCTTCGCCACTTTCTGGGCCAGTTCTTTGGCCCTGCGGTCGATGATCTGGTGCCAGGCGGCGCGTTTTGCCCAGAGGATCGGAGCCTTCAAGTGGCCGGGCAATTGAGCCGTGGGCAAGGTAAGGAAATTGACGGGCTTTGGCGGCTTGGCGCCGAGGTAGCGGATACGCCAGATGCGGCCGTGCGCCTTGTCGCGATCGGGATGTTCGCGAGAGACTTCATTGTGCGAGATAATCTTGTTGTAGAAATCCGCCACGTAGAGGCAACCGTCGGGGCCGAACTCGAGGTTGACGGGGCGGAACCAATCGTCCTCGGACTGGAGAAGATCCTCGAGCAGCTCGGAGGTGACGCTGCCGTCGGGATTGCGGATGATGCGGACGGCGTTGATGGTGCAACTGATCGGGTTTGCCAGGAACCCAACGTTGCGCCATTCGGAGGGAAAGCCCTCCGCGGAGTCGTCTGAAAACGCCAAGCCCGAGAGACCGGTGCCGCCGACGCGAAAGTTGTTTGGCGGAGGCAGCATGGGCTGGTAGGGGCGAATTTTGGCGTTGCCGATGCCTTTGTAGCCAGTGCCCGGTTCCATCGGGGTGACGGAATGTCCGAGGTCGTTTGCTTCGCTGCCGAACCACTGACCGTTGCCACGCAGGTGGTAACCCCAGATGTTGTTGAGTCCCGAGACAATGACGTCGTGCTTCATGCCATCGAGGGAGAAGCGGGCTATCTTGGCGAAATCCACGCGGTCGCGTTCACCGGTCTTGGTGGTGACGACGTCGCCCTTGTTGAGGGCGCCGTGGCCGTAATGCGCCCAGCCGCCTGGGGCGCGAATCAACAGGTGGGCCATGGTGTGGGTGTCGGTGTAGCCGAAACCGCTCAGCACGGTGTTCCACTTGTCTGCCTTGCCGTCGTTGTTGGTGTCCTCGAGGAAAAGCATCTCGGAGCCGTGGGCAACAAAGGCGCCGTTCTTGTAGGGGAGGAAGCTCTGGGGGATCGATAGTCCGTCCGCCCACACCGTTGCCTTGGTTGGGATTGCCGCGGGGTCCTCGATGATCAGGATCTGGTCCTGGCCTTTGGTCCTGCCCTTGTAGAGGTCCATGACCTTGCGAAAGCGTTCGTCGGCCCACTGCAGACCGGTGTTGTCCATGTATTTCAGGGTTTGTCCCCAACTGGCCTTGGGGTTGGGGTCCATGGGGTACATCCTAGCCGTGTTGCTCCAGAGGCGACCGCTATCGTCAAAAGTCAGATCGATCGGGTTGATCACGCCGTCTTTTTCACTGGCGACGAGCTCAACGACGAAGCCTTCGGGAACGGTGAAGCCGGCAAGCTGTTTTTCGGGGGTATAGGCGCCGGTGCGTCCGGATTGGGTCTTCTTACCAACCTTGCGCGTCTGCTTGGTTTTCTTGGGTTTGAGGTTGGTGAAGACAATGTTGTCGGCGCCGATATTGCCCCAACCGGAGGAGACTGCGTCGACGAACTGGATCTTGGCCATTTTGCCCTTGTACTTGCGCAGATCGAAGCTCCTCTCGCTCATGCGATTGTCGTTGTCGCCGCTGACGGAGGCGACGACGTGGCGATTGTCGATGATGACGTTGACACAGGTACGGTCCTTGTGGCCACCGCCGCCGACCAGCAGTCGGACGTAGTCATGGGTGATTTTGAAAGGAGCAGAGGTGAGCGTGCCGGTTTCTCCGTCGCGTTGGTGAACGGTGCCTGTGGCGCTGGCGTGACTGTTGACGCAGAAACGGCCCTTGGCAAGTAGATCGCCCTGGTAGCCGGGAATCTTGCCCTGTTCAACCGGGCCGGTGCCAAAGGCGGTCCCGGTGGTGATCCAGCCCTTGTAGGTGCCACTTTCAAAATCCTCGAACATGACTTCGCCCTCGGCCAGCTTGGCCTTTGCCGGGGGGGGTGCCTTGGTAGCGTCGTAGGTCAGGGGGGTAAGTTTGATATCCTTGTATTCCATGCGACAGATGCCGCCACTGTGAAGTTGGAGAGCGAAGTGGCCTTTGTTGGGGATTTCGGGATCCTTTTCAACGTACTTGATGGTTTGAATGCCATTGATGAACAAGGTGATCATGGGGCCCTGCGCCCGAATCAGGTAGTCGTTCCATCCAAAGGGCTTGAGCGTGCCTCGCAGTCGGCTGACATCCGATTTTGCGATGAGCCCGCGACGGTGCTCATCGTAGAGACAACCCCACCAGTTCGGTTCGCCGATGTCCGCCTGGTAACCGATCGCATTTCCTTTTCCGTGCTTCGCCGTGCGAAACTGAATGCCACTGTTGACCAAGCCGGTCTTCGGATCGCCGGTGAGGCGAAACTTGCAGCGAAACTCGAAGTTCCCATACTGTTTCTTCGAGAACAGAAAGGTGTTGCGTGGCATTTTCTTGCCCAGGCTGTCGGCCATGATGACGCCGTTTTCCGCTCGCCAAAACGGCTTGTCCCGATCAACGGTTTCCCAACCGTCCAGGGTCTTGCCGTCAAACAACGGGATCTCCCCGGCAACGATGCCGGCCACCAGCGAGGTGACTACGAGAGTTAGGAGTGTGCGTTTCACTGACTGAACCGAAATCCAACTATGCCTAATCGGGTTAAAGCACCGCTAAAATTGTCTGAAGCAAGGCAATTACTGCAATGCTGTCAGCGCGCTGGACAGGCACTTGAAGGCGGAGTGACTACTTCCCTTCAGCTTTCAACTCTTTCCCCGTCTTGCCGCCGTGTTTGCGGAGGAGGTCGGCGAGTTCGCCTTTGGCATAATCTAGCGGTATGCTGCCATCCACATTCTTCGCATTCACATCCGTGGAATAGATGCTCAAAAAAGTGATGCTTTCCGGGCGTTAAAATCTAACCAGTTGACCGCATAAATTTTATTTTTTTAAATTGGCCTGATTAGGCAGGGAGCTTTCGGCGTTTTAATTTTGATCAGCTTTTAATCAAACATTCTAATATGAAAAGGGTCGGACGTGATGTCCGACCCTTTTGGTATGATCTTTGTTAACAGTCTAAATCTTAGATTCTTTATAACGTAATAGCCGAATCTATGTCATTTGCGTTTGGATTTTGTCTTCTTTGACTTACCTTTTTTCTTGCTGCCCATTTTCTTTTTCAGGATGGCAATTTTCTCTGCTGCCTCTTTTTTAGTGAGTTTTCCAGCACCAACAGCAGCCTTAATTTTTTTAATGACCGCATTATATTTGCTTTTTGGATTTCCTTTTTTCTTACTGCCCAATTCCTTTTTCAGGATGGCAATTTTCTCTGCTGCCTCTTTTTTAGTGAGTTTTCCAGCACCAACAGCAGCCTTAATTTTTTTAATGACCGCATTATTATTTAACTTAGCTTTAGCTGGCTGCTTCTTCGATATTTGTGCCTTTTTTGTGTCCTTTGCTTCTACGTTGGTAATTCCTCCAACGAGTAAAGCAGCCGCTGCTATTACGCCTAATGTTTGTATTTTCATTTTGTGTTTGTTTGTTTCCTTAGTTCTCACCCTGTTATCAAGGATCCGGGTGATACGATCCAGAAGTGAGCCACCATTTGCAGCAATAGCATTGGGAGGGCTCGAGATTCGGAAGAGCTCCATTTTAGTCAGTGCTTGGCCTTGGCGGCGGCCAATTCAAGCTCGAACAGCAAATCCTCCCGGCAGACGTCGTTTTGAATCACGACAACAGATTCCGCAGAGAGGTTTGTTCGTTCACAGTATCTGTCGAACGCAGGAAGATCCTCCTTATCCCGAACATAGGCGATGGCACCGGTGACATCATTCCACTCCATGCCACAGGACTCCATTATTGCCAGGACGACGTCGAGTGTCAGCTCGATCTGTTGGTCTATGTCATCCAAATGAACCGTGTGCCCCTCCGGAGCAATGCTGGCAGTCCCGGAAATAAACAGTTTCCGGTAAGTCGGCGTATCCACCTCTACTGCCCGACTAAACGAACTGCCGTATTCGAGAGCGGGACATTGCAGCGGGGAGGGTACAGCACGAATGCGCATTTCATCTGTCTTGGGCTTGATCGCGTACAGATTACCGACAATGGAAACACCCGCCGGATTGGCTCCGCCTATGCCGGTACTGGCTGGAACGAGTGCATCGTAGATTCCCCGTTCCTTAAAAAATCGATGTCGAACTTCGTTAAATTGGTCATACCAGTCGAAAATGTTGTCCAGATGAAACCAAGTGCGAATCACGTCGCTAAATTCCATGCCCACGGTTTGCAGTGCGGCCTCAAGGCGATTGAACACCTGTTCGGTTTGCTTTTCGATAAACGCGTTGAGTTCCGGCAGGATGTCGTTCAGAAAGCAGTAATGAGCGAAATCATCCTCGTAGGTTGCGCCCACGATCTGGCCACCTAACCAGACGGGCTGAAGTTTGGCATTTGAAATCGTGTGAGCGTACAATCCCGAGACAGGGCAATTCCGGACGCCATCGTGATCCGGTTCCCTGAGCGAGCAATCTCGGCAATCCCCACAGTATCGAAGCTCCGAAACGGCTTTGCCTGAAGTGTTAATCAGGCCCACTCCCTCCATCCGAACCACTCCCGAATTGAGTTTTTGTAACTGCTCTCTCATTCGATCGTGCATGCACAGTGGATCTTCACAACCTTCCCCGTGTATGGTCAGGAATGTTTCCGTGTAATCCCCGTGACGCAGTGTCGAAATGTAGGGCTCCCTAGCATTGATAACTTTTGAATCTACTTTCATGGCTTCCGTTTAGTATCTTTTGAATCGTTGAGTCGTCGTCATAGACGAAGTTGCAGTGCCTGGGGGTTGTTTCGGAAAAAGTTTTCCAACTCCCTCCGATCCAGAACATTGTCGCCGTTAGCATCTGCCTTCATGATGTCCGCCCTGTGGGCCCTGGGGATTTCACTTCGCTGAAGTTTGTCGTCCCCGTCACGGTCCAATGCCCTCAACCGGCGCAAGAGTTGGCCGGTACGGCGCAGGCGTCCACTGGCTTTACCGACCAAAACCGCTTCCATCTCTCTTGCGGGGACAAGGTGCCTCCAGAGGAACGCTTGCATCCTGTCTTCCGCCGGTACAGCCTGACGGATCACCTGCTTGCCTTCGATTATCGCGTGGCCTACAACACTCAAGGCAAACGGTTCCCTCTGGTCGCTTCGCACACCTTCCAAAGTCAACTTCACCTGGCTCTTGTTGGCTGGCACGCTGTCACCAGCCAGCTTGAATCCTTCCGGACATCCCTTCAATGCCAAGCGAATCGCGCCCGTAAATCCATCCCTTCGAAGTGCGTAGATAGTGAGAGGAACCTTGGCACCAGGCCGGACTGTTATGCTGGATGGCACAACCCGCAACCCGAAGTCCGGACGCGGCGGGCTGATGCGCAACCGATAGGCGTAACCGGCGCCGCCCTGATGCTGCGCGTCGCCCACATGGACATGGTAGACTCCCTCCTCGGGTAGTGTATAGCGAAGCCAAGAATCTGCATGGTGTGTGGTCAAGCCGGCACCCTTGTCTTCATAATCATCGTTGAATGCCAGTTGACGCCCTTCCTCAGTCGTCAACCGAATGACGGAATCGACCGGAGAATTCAATTTGCGTGCGATAATCTCCACTACAATCTGCTGGTGTGTCTTGCCTTTGAAACTGTAAGTGTCCCAGTCTCCAGGATAATCAATGCGCCCGTTTACAATGATGGGTGTCGTAACTCGTTGTGTATCTCCTTTATTGCGGTTCTCAAGCTCGAGGCACTCGGGCAACGTGTCCAAGGCAAAAGGCACAAAGTTGGAGATAGTGCCCTTATCGGATGCGACAACGGGATAAACACCCGGTTCGTTGCCATTAAGCCCCGGCTTCAGGCTGACTGCAGGAAGGTTCCACCCGGCAACGGTAACGTCAGCATTATCACCGACTCGGCTGCCCAGAGGAAAAATGCTCGTCACGAATGGCAACTCGCCGATGGTTATTCGGTAGACAAAATCATCACGACCCCGATAAATCGCATCCTTGATTTCGATCACATAATCATCTGATTTGGGTATTTTGTATTGCAGAACCGGATCGGGATGGAAACGGTAATCATCGACATAGGCCACTTCCTTTCCCTCACTGTCAAACAACGCCAGCGTGGCCTGAAACCAACCAGGCACAGCATCCGGAAGATAGGGGATCAACTGCCGGGCGCTGACTGCAACAACCAGTTTCTGTCCCTCGGTCGCATGAAACTGGTACTTATCCGACAAGCCGGGCATGATCTGACCGTTAACGATCACAGGTAGCGTGATCATCGGTATGGCCGTGGGTGGATTATTATTCACCGCCCTGCCACGTGACGGCTCACCCCTGCTTTTCTCCAACTCCGTGGAAAATTCGGGGTACTGTCCGACCTGAAAAACAAGCGGATTCGTTAATCCAAGCGGTGTTTTGAGTCGAATGTCCCGATCGCCGATTGCCGCATCGGATTCCACTTTGATTTCCAAAATCACATTCTCAACAATCGCGGGGGCGGGGGGACGCCTGATAAATGCCGCTATCTTGACTTTCAGTTCATCCACCAACTTTTCATCCGCAGGCGTCCACGATTTGGCTGCCAATTTGCGTTTCTGCAGTTCTCGATATTCTGTACGGCATTCGTTGATTTGCTTCTGGGTCATCGGCTTGATGTAGTTGATCACTCTTGCCTCAACCCCATCGCCTGAAATGATCGCCTGACTCGCGCCGCCAAGATACAGCCCGCCCACTGTAACCCGAAAAGTGGTGCCCTGCTGCCCGCCTGCCGGATAAACATAACCAATCTGACCAATTCTGGACGGCCCTCGCTGCGCGTGTGTTGCCGCCACGCCGGCCAAATAGGCTGCTAGCACAAGAACTGCCACGAAAGTATGTAGCCTAGCCGATTTTCCGGATAAGCCTCCCGCGAGTCGGTTTCTGGTGAGGTTGCTCACAGTCAATTCTCCCTCAGTTAAACAATCTCCTTCAGTCGTCCACCCGATGGCGCGTTGTCTTCTGCGATTGGAGTCACAGGAACGGTTAACCCCTGAGGATGAGGCAATGTCGCGTTGGTATCGATGCCCAACAGATCATACATGGTCCTAATCAGATCCACCGGATAGACGGGGCGACTCTGCACTTCTTCCCCAGTCTTGTTGGATGAACCCACCACATGACCCCCCTGAAATCCTCCGCCCGCAACCATGGATGAAAAAACTTTGCCGTAGTGGCCGCGGCCACCGTTCCACGGTGCCTCCCACTGGATTTTGGGCGTTCTTCCAAACTCGCCACCCCACCAGACGATCGTGCTACCCAGCAGTCCGCGATCCGATAGATCTTGCAACAGGGCGCTCAAACCCTGATCCAGATCCGGAAGTCGGCGATTCATGGTCTGGAAATTCTGTTTGTGAGTGTCCCATCCACGATAGTTTATGGTTACATACGGCACCTCTGATTCAACCAACCGACGTGCCAGCAGACAGGACTGTCCAAACGAACTGCGGCCGTATCTGTCCCGTACCGAGTCTTTTTCCTGTGAGAGTTCAAACACTTTTCCAGCATCACCAAGAATGAGATCGTAAGCCTCCTTTTCACATTTACCCATGGCGGAAAGCCTCGGATCACCCTTCATCGCGTGCTCCAGCGTGTTAAGGTTGTGAAGCAGTTTTCGCCTCTCCTTTTGCCGCTGTTTGGTGATGTTTCTGGCAACGACACCCTCCACGACAAATGGATTCTTTGCCGGATCGCCGCCCGTAGAAAAGGGCTTGTACCGATTGCCCAAAAAGCCCGCCTCCGAAAATCGCCCTTGTGGCTGGGTCACTACGATATACGGCGGTATCAATCCCTTGTAGCCGGCGTCGTAGCCCTTGAACAAGGATACCACAGACCCGACAGATGGATGCACCTGCCGACCACCGGAACGCCAACCGCTTTGCACCATGTAGGACGCAGTCTCGTGGCCGTTCACGCCATGCGTCATGCTGCGCAAGATTGAATACTTGTCAGCCTGCTTGGCCAACAAGGGTAGCAACTCGCTGATTCGTATGCCGCTCACGTTGGTCTCGATCGGATTACTCAATGGCCCACAGTAGTCATAGCCCGCATCCGGTTTCGGATCCAATGTGTCCAAGTGAGAAGGCCCACCCCACATCCAGATTTGAATAACCGACTTGGCTCTGGCCGATTGCTCAGCATCCCGGCTCCAACCGTCGAGATGGCTGCTCAGCAGCAATCCCGATGCACCAAGTGTTCCATTTCGAATGGCTTCGCGCCGTGAAACTCCCCGGCAACCGTAATTCGGATCAACTGAACCGACGGCCTGATTCCCGGTGTTCAATCGGCCCGGTGAATTCTTAATTACCCCTGTTTCTCTGGATGACTGATGTGGCATGTTTCTATCAATGTCGGTGAAGGAATTCTGCCGTGTTAACCAAGGCCCACGCGAGATCCGTGATACCTCTACGGCTTACCCCCTTTGTTGTTACATAGTCCAATGCTGTATCCGCCTCCTCCGGCGTCGGGAAACGCGACAGGATCGTTAGGTAAAGCGCGTTGACGCCCTCCACTTGCCTGTCTTTTCTGAAACGGGTCAGATACTGGAAATCCTTGCACTGCTCCAACTTGCGCTGGATATGACTCGAATTAAGCAGATGCAGTCGCTGGGCAGCGGTGAAGCGATTGTTGCGCTCGGATTCCAAGCCAGTGTCACGCGACGGTCGCCCAAACAACTCTAGAAAAGGGCTGGTGATACTTCCATCAGCGAGCGCTATCGAACGCTGATCTTGGGGCATATAAGTGAACGGTTCCGGGATATCGCTTACATAGGCCTCCGTTGATCCGGTGATCTGGTTCAAGGCATCGATCAGGACTTCTGCATCAAGTCGGCGAATAGGGTAGCGGGCGAAATTAGCCTCGGCTCTCGGATGATTGGTGCGAGCGATGGAGGAGAGTTGGTAAGTCTTCGAATTCAGAATCAGGCGATAGATGTGTTTCAAGTCGTACCCGACTCGAACCAATTCCTCCTCCAACCAAACCAGCAGTTCGGAATTGCTTGGGGGATTATCGGGTCGAATATCGTCCGGTTCATCGATGATTCCGCGACCGAGTAGCCAAGACCAGATGCGGTTGACAATGTTGCGGTTGAATCGATGATTCGCCGGGTTGACCAACCAATCAGCAAAAACTGCACGCGGATCCTTGACCGGCGAAAGCCGCACACTCGTACCATCGGGAAAAATCGCTGTTTTCTCTTTGTTACCCGGTGCTCGGGAGAGATCCCGGCCAACGATCTCTTCTTTCCATTCCCTCGTTGGCTTGTAGCTGATTTGCGAAAAGAACACAGACATGCCGGCCAACTTCTCTTCCGGCCAATTGTCCGTCCGTTCACCCATGAACGTCAGAGCCACTGCACGGGCAATCGCAGCGGGATCCGTGCTTTGGGCCGCTCGGTAGAAATTTACCTGAGGGACGCGAAAGTTGCTCCCGCTCGCCGTGAGCATCTCACGAACAAACCAATCGTAAGGCCGATTCTCCTTGATACTTGTGCGAATCCATCGGTGATATGCCTGCGCCCCGTTGGGCCAAAGATTGATTGGGAACTCCGCCTTCACTCGCAACAGGTCACCCCACTTCATGGCCCAGTAATCGGCGAATTCTTCTTGCTCCAACAAATACCCGATCAATTCGCTGCGTTTCCCTTTGTTGCGATCCTCAATGAACCGCCTTGCCTCTTTCCGTGTGGGCAACGTACCGATCACGTCGAGATAGGCACGACGAACAAACACCGCGTCGGAGCAGATCAGCGCAGGCTGAATCGCCAGCCTCTGCAGTCGACCAAAAACCAACTCGTCGATTTCATTGCCCGGAGTCAGGCTTTTTTGGTTCACGAACGGATTGGCACCAGTAGCTGCCAAGGTGGCCGCATAGACGAATGTTAACAGCGAGAGAAACGATTTCACTGTCGGCATTCTAATACCAGAAGTGTACTTGTAAGATCGCTCCTCTACACAGAATCCGACCGCTATTTGTCCACCACCCCGCACTAAGTTGCATTCATATAGACCCTCACGGATCCAGGCTATGACTTGAGTCAAGTCTTTCATGTTATTCCGAATTCGAGTTGATTCGGTTGGTCAACCGTGCGGGAGAAAGGACGGTGATCGTTTGGCGATTCACTTCGATCAATCCTTCTTTGCGAAATTTCCCCAGAGTGCGGGACAACGTCTCGCTTATGGTGCCCAACTCCGCGGCCCAATTTCGTTTTGTCATGCCGAGCGGGACGGCCACCCGGTCATCAGCCCCCTGGCTTGGGCAGCGCTTAAGTAACCAGTTGAGCAACCGCGTCTCCACGTCCTGCGTGGCTGCGTCCTCTATCATTTCGAGAATCGTCCGGCAGTTATTGCACATTGAGGAAAAAAACCGGAACAACTGCTCCGGATGCCGTTTCAGGATTTCCATCATTTCGTGTTTCTTCACGAGAAGCACCTTTGTCGATTCCAGCGCCTGCGCATCTGCAGAATATTCCTTGCAGGGCCAGAGACTCGCCAGAGTGATCGATTCACCCGCGCGATAGATATGCAACACCCTTTCCCTTCCTGACACATGCGTGCGGAAGAGGCTGATCGCGCCTTTGCCCACCACGTAAAAATTGTTGGCCTTGTCTCCTTCCCGAAACAGACACTCCCCCTTTTCCAGAAACTTGACCGCTGTAAACTCAACGATTTTCTGCAGGTCCTCCTGCGGCAGGCCAGCAAACGCCTCACATTTTTTGAGGTTAATGGCAGCGGTTGCCCGCTTATATGTCAAATTATTGAATGTGTTTAGCATTTTAAGCAAGGTCTCCCTCTTAATCATAGATAG
>JABGZB010000345.1 GCA_018674955.1 Verrucomicrobiota bacterium
CCATTCTCGCCGCCGCCTCGGCCGCCGGCCGTAAGGTTGCCATGGTCACCGCCAAGGACAAGCTGCGCGAACTCCTCTCCAAGGGTATGGACGGCATCGCCGTCTCCGCCGAGAAGGCCGATGATGTTAGCCTCGAGGTGAACGGCATAGGCGACGTCGAGTCGCTCGTTGGCGCGAAGCCCTCCATCTACTCCGGCGAAGCCAGCCTGTACACACTGCGTGTCGGCGTGGAACTGCTTGCCGCTGGTCGCGCCGATTTTCTCTACCTCTCGCTGACCGACTACATGCAGCACAAGTTCGCGCCGGAGGCCGCCGAGTCGCGCGAGTTTTACCGCGCGATCGACGCCGAGGTCGGGCGGCTGCTTGAGTTGGGCGCCATCGTCGGCATAACCGCCGACCACGGCATGAACGCCAAGTGCAACGGAGACGGAAGCCCGAACGTCATTTTTCTCGAGACTGAGCTGGCCCGCGAGTTCGGCGACGGCTGCCGCGTTATCTGCCCGATCACTGATCCGTACGTTGTGCACCACGGAGCGCTTGGCTCGGCGGTGACCGTTTATCTGCCGGACAACCTTGACCGCGAAACTGTCGCCAACTGGATTGCTGCACTCATCGGCGTGACTGAGGTGCAGACGCGTGAGGGGGCTGTGGCCAAGCTCGAGCTGCCGGGCGACCGGATCGGAGACTTATTCGTCCTCTCCGCCCGCGACTGGGTGATCGGCCGTACGCCGGAGCATCACGATCTCGCAAAACTCGAGGGCACGCTCCGCTCGCACGGGGGCCGCTACGAGGAGATGGTGCCGTTCCTTATCTCCGAGCCGCTCAACGCGAAGTACGCCGGCTTGGCCAAGGGCGACCCGCGTAATTTTGACATTTTTGACTTCGTCTGCAACGGAATCCAGCAATGACCCAGTCCACTGACATTACCCAGCAATTGCCACTCGCCTGGCCAAGCTACATCGCCGGCGAGCCGGTGCAGACCGACGACACGCTTGAGGTGCGCTATCCGTGGGACGGCACGCTGACCGGCACGCTGCCGCGCATCACCCCCGGGCAACTAGAGCAGGCCATTCAGGCCGCGCTTGGCCAGGCGCAGCCGCCGACCCGGAGTGAGCGTTATGAAATCCTCATGCGCGCCCGCGAACTGCTCGCCGAGCGCGCCGACGAGTTCGCCAACTTGATCCGCCTCGAGGCCGGGCTGTGTATGCGCGAGACCCGCTACGAGGTCGGCCGCGCGCAGGAGGTTTTCAAGTTCGCCGCCGCCGAGGCGCTGCGCGATGACGAGAGCATCTTCTCCTGTGACGCCGCGAAGAACGGCCCGGCACGAAAGATTTTCACAATGCGCGAGCCGCTGAGTCTCGTCGCCGCGATCACGCCGTTCAACCATCCCCTCAACCAGGTAGCGCACAAGCTGGCCCCGGCGATCGCCGCCGGCGTGCCCGTGTTGCTCAAGCCGTCCAGCAAGACGCCGCTGGTCGCGATCCGCCTCACCGAGCTGCTGTACGAGGCCTGCCTGCCGCCGGCGATGCTCAGCACGTTCGTCGGCGACCGTAAAACAATCACCGAGGCGCTTGTGCGTGATCCGCGCGTTGATCTGGTCACTTTCACCGGCGGCACCGAGCCTGGAAAACACCTGACCACCATCGCCGGCTACAAGAAACTTTGTCTTGAGCTGGGCGGCAACGCGCCGCTCATCGTGCTCAGGGATGCCGATCTCGACCTCGCCGCGACGCTCGCCACCGAGGGGTCATTCCGCAACTCCGGTCAGCGTTGCACCGCTGTCAAGCGCATCCTCGTTGAGGAGTCGGTACTCGACGAGTTCACGGCCAGATTCGTGGCCAAGGCCGGGGAATTCACTGTCGGCGATCCCGCCGCCGAGGCGACCTGCATCGGCACTGTCATCGACGAACAGGCCGCCATAGTGCTCGAGGAGCGAGTGGCCAAGGCGGTCGCCGCTGGGGCTGAGGTGCTGCTCGGTGGCAATCGCAACGGCGCACAGCTTGAGCCAACGATCATCGCCAACGTGCCGCGCGACGCCGAGATGGTTTGCGAGGAATCGTTCGGGCCGCTCGCGCCGATCATGCCGGTGCGCGATCTTGACGACGCGATCGCCCTGGCCAACGCCTCCGACTTCGGCCTCTCCTCCGGCGTGGTCACCAACGACATGGCGGCTGCCATCCGAGTGGTCAAGGAGTTGAAGACCGGCGCGGTCAACGTCAACCAGGTGCCGGGCTTCCGGATGGAATGTTCGCCGTTCGGCGGTGTGAAGGATTCCGGCCTCGGCATCAAGGAGGGTGTCATCGAGGCGATGAAATTCATGACCACCACCAAGACATTTTCCCTGCCATGGTGAACGAGCGCGACACCCAGTATCTGCTGCTGACCCCGGGGCCGCTGTCCACCACGCGGACGGTTCGTGAGGCCATGATGCAGGAGCACTCCACGTGGGACATCGATTACAACAGCATCGTCGAGTCCATCCGCTCGCGCTTGGTTCGCCTAGCGGTTCGCGATGATACCAATCTCGATGCCCATACCGCCGCGCTCATGCCGGGCAGCGGCACGTTCGCCGTCGAGTCGGTAATCGGCTCGGTCATTCCGTCCGACGGCAAATTGCTGGTGCTCAACAACGGCGCGTACGGTGCCCGCATTACCACAATCTCGCGGATGCTTGGGATCGACACGGTTGAGCTTGCCCAAGCGGAGATCGAGTCCACCGACCTTGGCCAAGTGGAACAAATGCTGGCCAATGACCCGGGAATCACCCACGTTGCAATGGTCCACTGCGAGACGACCACCGGCATGCTCAATCCGGTGGAGGCCGTCGGCGAAATCGTTCACCGCCACGGGCGCGAATTCATTCTTGACGCAATGTCGTCGTTCGGAGGGATCCCGATGAGAATGGAATCCATCGGCGCGCAATACCTCATCTCCTCCGCGAACAAGTGCGTGCAGGGCGTGCCGGGATTCGGCTTCGTCGTGGCTGATCGCGCCACGCTGGAGGCGACCAAGGGACGCGCGCGTTCGCACAGCCTCGACTTGTTCGGCCAATGGCATGAGATGGAAACCAAGGGAGGCAAGTGGCGGTTCACCTCGCCGACCCATGTCGTGAGCGCCTTTGCGCAGGCGCTCGACGAGCTCGAGGCCGAGGGCGGTGTCGATGCAAGGCACGCGCGCTACGTCGCCAACCAAAAAACGATGGTGGATGGCATGCGTGCGATTGGCTTCCGTACGCTGATAGGGGACGAGGTGCAGTCGCCGATCATCACGTCGTTTTATTTTCCCGAGGCAGCGGAGTTTGAGTTTCAAACATTCTACGATGCACTAAAGGCGCGCGGCTTCGTCATTTATCCTGGCAAGGTGTCACACGCACAATGCTTCCGCATCGGCAGCATCGGCGACGTTCATCCGTCAGACATGACCGAATTGATCGGCCATGTCTCGGAGGTGATCAGCGAAATGGGCGTCCGTTTCTGAGGGGATCTTATGACGAACACGACGGTTCCAAGAATTTTAATCATCGACGGCTACACCAAGGCCGCCCGCGAACAGTTGCAGTCCGGCGGCGCGAGCCTCGCCGCCGACCTTTACGTTGGCTTGCTGCAGCGGTGTGCTCCCGATGGCATTGAGTGCGATATCATTTTCCCCGCCGACCCCGGTGCGAGCCTGCCGGTTGGCGAGGCGATCCGCGATTATGACGGCGTGGCGTGGACTGGTTGCAGCTCCTGCGTGTTCTCCGGCGAGCCGGACGTCGCGGAACAGATCGAATTTGCCCGCGAATGTTATCAGCGCGGCGTACCGGCGTTCGGGAGTTGCTGGGCGGCGCAGATCGCCGTCGTCGCGGCGGGTGGCGAGGTGGCGCTCAACCCGAACGGGCGCGAGATGGGAATCGCACGCGGGATCACGCTCACCGACGAGGGCCGCGCGCATCCGCTCTATGAAGGGAAGCCGGCTGTGTTCGACGCCTTCACGAGCCACGACGACGAAGTCACCGTGCTGCCCGACGGGGCGGAGAGGCTCGCTGGCAACGACTTCACTCAAGTGCAGTCGGTCGTCGTGAAGCACGAAGGCACCGAGTTTTGGGGGTTGCAGTATCATCCCGAATACGATCTGCACGAGATGGCCCGGCTGATGTTTTGCCGTTTGGAGAAATTAGTGAAACTGAAATTCTTCGCGGACGAAGCTGCGGGCATGGCGCACATCGAGCAATTGGAGGCGCTTCACGCCGACCCGTCGCGAACTGACATCGCATCGGCGTTGAGCCTCAAGGCCGACGTGATGGACCAGTCACTCCGCACCGTCGAGGTGCGAAACTGGATCAACCACCTCGTCCTGCCTAACATGCGCCGCTAGTCGTTGAGCCGGTCGATCGCAGATTCCAGTTCGTCGAACGACTCGCAGATCGCGTCGGCGGTGGTGGTCGCCTTGTAAGCATCGTTCGCGGCGGTGAATAGGATCGCCTTCATCCCAAGCCGCTGTGGCCCCTTGACGTCGTTGTGGTCGCGGTCACCGACGTGCAGCATTTCACCGATCTCGATGCCAAGCTGTTCCGCCGCCGAGTCGAACATCGAGCGGTGCGGCTTGCTGTGGCCGACCTCGTCGGAGAAGGCAAACCCGCTGAAGAATTTGGCCAAGCCGTGATTCTCGAGCAGTCGCCGCAGGCAGCTTCCCGGCGACACGATGGCGTCGGAGACGATGCAAAGCTTGTAGCGCTTGGCCAGGCGCTCTAGCACCGCGGCCCCGCCGGGAATGGCGTCCGGTGGTATATCGACCTCCATTTCGCCGTGTGCCCGGACAACGGCATCAAACGCAGCATCCGGCAACTCGCGGCCAAGCCCCCTGAGAATGACGCGCAACCGCTCGGCGATGAGCCACGTGATGTGGTGCTCCTTCCACACTTTGTTGAACGCCGCGTCGCCGACGCTGTAGGCGAGGCAAACCGTCTCCAAGTCGATCGGATCAGCCGCGTTCAGCGCCTTCCAAAGCAGGTGACGCCGTTCGTCGAATTTCGAGCGCAGACCGCGCTCGGCTCGCTTGGGCTCGTCCGAGTCGTCGATGACAAGCGTGTCCCAAAGATCAAATGTGATTGCTTTAATATTTCCCATCCTAATACAGAATCCACGCGCTGGGCTGGTCGGAGGCCTGACCGAAGCTGACGATGGTGCCGGTGTCGGTGCTGACCAGCAGCGCGCCGTTGGCAACGGCAAGCCCGAGGGCGCGGCCCGGCACCGGGCCACTCCAAAGCGCCTTGCCGTTGGCGGCGTTGAAGGCGCTTACCTTGTCGTTGCTGCCGACGAAAAGCGTCTTGCCCGCGAGGGCCAGCGCGTTGCCCGCCTCGACGGACTGATTCCAAATCGCTCGCCGGTAGCTGCGCGTCATCGCGGTCACCTTGTTTGCGGTGAGCATGAAAATCGCCCCGGAATCGACGATCATGTCCAGTGCGTCTGTGTGTGAGGCCACCTTGTCGCCGGACAGGCTGGCCTCGGTGAGCACGCCACCACTTCGATCGGCGGGGCCGTGGACGATGCGGTTGTCGGCTAGCAGTGCGAACGAACCCATGCCACTTCCCTTGGCGAAATGTCCCAGCTGCCTGCCGGTGAGTCGGTCAAAATAAAACGGCGTGCTGCGGCCGCCCGGCATGTAAATGCGGGAGTTCGACAGGAGCATGTAGCCCTGGAACGAGCCTTTGTTGAGGTGATATTGTTTCCAGTGGCGGTTTTGAGTGGGATTACCGGTGAGGGCATCAACGGCGCTCATGTAAACGCCCTCGTGAGGAAAGAAGCCGGAGGTGAAGTAGGCTGTGCCGGCATCCACCGAGACCGAGCTGCGCACGCTCCACGGCGAGACCAGTCGGCCGTCGTTGGGCACGAGTTTGTTTTTTTCACTGGCGGCGGTGTGTGACCAGATCAACCTGCCGGTGACGGCGTCAAGGCAGTACGCCGTGCCGTCGTCCGACCCGGCGTACACCCTTCTGTCATGAATCGACGGCGCAAACCTTACTGGGCCATCGGTGAAAAACACCCACTTCTCTTTCCCGCTGTACGCATCGAGACAGTTCACCGTGTGCTCGGCGGAGGAGCCGTAATAAACGCGGTCCCCGGCTGCAGTGGCATGGTACGCATGGTCATAGGCCAGGCGATGCACGAGTGGCTTGCGAGACTGCGGCGATACGTAAAAATCGAACTTGGCTGGCTTGGCCCAGGCAGGAGAGGGCGGCTGCGCCGGGGTCATTTGCCAGCGCTTGGCCAACGGCAACTTGAGCGCCTCGGCAGTGATGGCGCTGCGCTGGTTGTCGTGCCGGTACGATGGCCAGTCGGCGGCGTGCAGCCCGGCGCTTGGCCAAGCGAGCGCTAGCGCCAAGCCGAGCAGTCGTTGTGTGTTGCGCGTCGTCATCGTCTCATGAACCCGATCGAGGTTTGGATTGGGTAGCGGCAGCGGCAGCCGGAACTGGCGGTTGGCGAGAGGATCATGCCGTTGCCGGAGATGAGCGAGAGCCAGCAACTTGACCGCGAGCCGACCATCAGCCGGCGTTTCCCGGTGTCCACGTCCCAGAAATACATCGAGCCCTTGTCGTAATCCCAGTTGATGTAATGCACCGTGTTGTCTGAGGCGGACATCGTGCTGCATCCGCCGCGTTGCGGCAGGCCGCGATGCACGGTGCCGCCGTTGGACAGGCGGTAGCCGTACGGCTCGACGATCACCGCGTCTCCCACGATCATCGGATGGTACATGTGCCCGCCGTGATGGTTGCGGTTCCACGAGTGGTTCTTCGACCAGACCTTACTGCCGTTGCTTGTGGAAAAGGCGTCCACGTAATAACGGCTGGTGGTGTAGCTGAGAATCAGCCGATCCTTGGCCTGCGCGAGGAAAAACACGACCGGGTAGGGCGACTTGTTGACGGTGATCGATTTGCCCCAAACCTTTGCGCCGGTCTGTGAGTTGAGCGCGACGAGTCGCAGGCTCGACCACAGGCTGCTCGAGTCGATGCGGCTGGTCGGCTCGTTCCGGAGGCTCGATGAGTTAGACTCGATGAAGTACCCCCGCCCCCCGCCGATCGCGATCGTGGTGTTGATGATCTTGCCGCCGCTGTACTCCCATTTTTTGCTGCCGGTCTGCTTGTCGATCGCGAACAGGTTGTCGCTGCAAACCTTGGCCGTGTCCTGCGTGCCGCTCGAGTCATACCAGTACGGCGTGCCCTTGAATTTCGTGTACTCCGAGCCGGGCTTGACGCTTCCGCCGAACAGTAGGCCGTCGTCGTTGGCAATGTAGCCCCAGTTGGCCGCCCCGTTGCTGATCACCGGGAAACTACGGAGCAGCCGCCCGGTTTGGCCGTCGAACCGGTAGGCGCGGTCGCGCATCGCGACGAAGAGCGACGAGTCGTCCGAGCACATGTTGCTGCCGTCACGCGGCGTGTTGACGCGGCGCAGCTCACTCGGGAACTCGTAGTTCCATAGGATCGTCCCGTTGAAGGCGTCCTGTCCCCAGATGCGGTTATCTCCTTGCACGTAGAGGAAGCCGTTGCTGGTGAGCGGCGGCGGGTTGCGCCCCTGCCGGTCGATCATGCCGCGTGCGCCCGGTTTGCCGAACCACTGCAAAGCCATTTTGCCGCCGTTGACGATCTTGTCGCCGCTGTTGGCGGTCTGCGCGGCGGTGCCGTAAGTGTGGGTCCATTTGCCCGCGCCATCGAGCGGCTTTCGCTTGGCTAGGAGCAACTCGCCGCTCGACTCGGTTGTGGTTCCCCGAGCAAGAGGTGAGCCGGTGATGAGCTTGGCCAAACCGCTTTGCGGTAGGCCGCCGAGCGCGAGCACGCCGCCGCTTGGCCGGAGGACGCGCAACAATTCCGCGCGGTCGCCGGGCAGCTTGTCGTGGTGCAGCAATTCGCTCGACACGGCCAAGTTGAACATGTGGTCGGTGTGGCTGAGCTTGGCCAATCGCCGGTGATGAATGATTACGCGAGTACCGTAAATGCCGGCTCGTCGCAACGCCGCTCGCGCGCGCGCCGCCTCGTCGGCATCGGCGGTCACGCCGATCACGGTCAACTCCGTGCGCTTGGCCAGCGCGAACGCCAGCCGTCCCTCGCCGCAGCCGTAGTCAATCGCGTAGCCTTTGCGGATGCCGGTGGCCGCGACGATCGACTCGGCGGCCGCGCGGCTTTTGCGCATTCGCTCGTCCTCCGCGAACGGCGACTCGACGCCAGTGATGACTGGCCGCGAATAATTAAAGTCCGCTTCGGCGGTCGCCGGTGCAAGCCACTGGGTTTGACCGTCCTGCTCGACGCCGACCGAGTATTGATAAATTGCACCGGGCTCGATGCCGGGGAGAAGCACCTCGTGCTGCCGTGTCTTCTTCGGTAGATCGATGCGGTTCTGCAGCGTCGGCGTCGTGCCGTACGCGAGGTGAGTCGGCATCGGCTTGGCGGTTTCCCACCGTACGACCGCCTCGTCGGGCGAGGTGAATGCCAGATACGGCCCGGCGCTCAACTCGCGGTTGGTGAGAGCGACCGGCGGCTTGGGCCGGCTGGTGTGGCTGCCTTTGGTACGGTTGTAGCGGGTGCGAACCTGTTGGCTCGTGAGTGTGCGGTTGTAAAGGCGCACCTCGGAGATGAAGCCTTCCAGCGGATAAAACTCGTTGTCGTCGAGGTAACAGCCGATGACGAACGCCGCCGGCGAGTAGTCAATTGTCCCCCGGCGGTTGCTGCTGCGACCGCGCTCGGTGCCGTTGACGTAAATGCGCATCAGCGATCCATCATAGGTGCCGACCACGTGATACCAGCGGCCGGTCTGAAACGAATCGGAGGCGTTCAGGTAAGTTAGATCGCCGCCGGTGGAGAGCGCGAAATTGAACTTGTCGTTGTTGTAGCCAAGCACCCAGCCTTTCTCGAAACTGCCGTTGTCCTGCAGGGAGCCGACGATACCGCCCCACTCGGCGGGCGAGTTCACGGCGACCCACGCCTCGGCGGTGAGCTTGCTCTTCGGCAGCGACTTGGCTTCGTCCTTGCCGGCCAACTCGACGTACGTGTCCGTTCCGTCGAAGTAGAGCGCCGGCGGGTTTTTGGTTGGCACCATCCGGCCGTGCAGCAGGCCGTCCTCGTTTCCGGACAGGTCCTTCACCGTTGTGATGTCGATGTTCTCCGGCGAGAACACCCACTGATTAACCGGGCTTTGCGCGAACCCGAAAACACAACCGAGCAGCAGCATGGCCGTAATAACGGGCGCGATTGGCCAAGGTTTATTTCGTCGGATCATGTCAGGGATTCACGGCGTTGAGTCGGTTCACGATGACGCCGCGATAAAAATAGTTTCGCCCGTCCGGCGTCTCGAGGAACGACTGTACGCTGCCGTCGCCGGGCACGTTCTCAAAGCCGGGGAGAGTTTCCCAGTGCCCTTGGCCAAGCGCGGCGCGGCGTTGCAGTGTGTACTCGATCCCGGTCAGCGTCGGGATCGAGAGCTTGGTTTTACCACCAGCAGTCGCGTCGATTTTCACGGCGAAAATCGAGCCAGGATCGGCCGGATGTGTCTTGGCGGCGATCTCGTGCGCGTCGCTCGCGCCGTCGCGGTCGCTGTCGGCGAGCAGCGGGTACGAGCCGTAAAACTTGGCCTCGTCGAGATCGACTAGGCCGTCTCCGTCGCTGTCGCGGTCTAGCCCCCAGGTCGAGAGGCTGAAGTCATCGAGGTAACTGTTCGCGCCGGCGAGCCGCTTGGCTCCGTGGAAGCGCGCCACCGAGTTGTCCTTGAAACCAAGCTTGGCCAAAGTCGGTTTGCCGTCCACCCATACGTCGAACCGCTTGGCCTCGTAGTCGGTGCGGATGGTGAGGCGCGTGAACCGGTCGCCCGGCAGTTCCGCCGCGGTGACAAATGTTCCGCCGCCGGAGCCGTTGCCGTCGAGCGCGAGGAGTTTGCCGTCGTGAAACAACAGCACGCTGCTGGCTTTGCCTTCGGGGATTTGTCGCGTCAGGCTGACGCCGGGATCTTGAATGAACGCGTCGACCCATAGAACCGGCTCGGGGTTTTCAAAAGTCATCTCGATGACGCAGTCGCCGGTGCGCACCGCTTGGCCTCCATGCGCGACGCGGCCGGTCTGCACCTCGGCGCTGCCCTTGGCCATGCGCCACGGGCCGGTCTGCGCCGTGATCGCTCCCGGCAGGAATGCCACCGGCTCGGTCGGCTCAAAGCCGGTCGAGTAAATCACTCCCAGTTTTTGCGGCCGGATGGTTTGCGTCTCGGAGACGATTTCGCCGTCGGCGGTGCGCTGCACAAAAACAAACTCCTGCTCGACGAACACCTGCAGCGAATTGAGCCGGGCCATGACCGAGCCACTCGCGTCCGGTGTCAGTACTGTTGACTGCCAAGCCGCGTCGCCGCCAGTCTCGCGCCAGCGCAACTCGACCGCGCCATTGGCCGGGTCGGCGATCGTGCCGTTGATGACGGCGTGATCTTCGCCCAGCGCGACGACAGGCTTGCCGGCGAGCACTGGCTGCTGCTGCTCGCGCAGCATGAGGGCGTTCAACTGGCCGCCGCTGGGTGACTGGAGAATCACGCGCAGGTCGCCGTCGTTGCCGGTTCTGATGAGTTCGTACCGGCAGACATCGCCGCGCGCCGCTCCATCGTTGCCGGCGGTTTCGATTTTTGTGGTGCGGAAAAATTGACCGTTGACCGTGACGCGGCCCGGCGCTGCGGCGCTGCGATTCTCGAACGACGAGACATCCCACAGCGTGAATGAAACCGGCCTGGCCTCGCCACCGGCCGGGACGCTTGAGAACAAAACCAACTCGTAGCGCTTGGCTGGGTCGAGCCCGGTCAGATCGATGAAATGCACCTTGCCGGCGGGGAGCGGCGTGCCGCCAGCGGCGTTGACCTTGTCGGCGAACACGGCGCCCGCATCGGTTCCGACCGGGGCGTCACCGCCGATCTCCGCTTGGTCAAGCGGCGCGCCGCTCACGGTGAGTTTAAGTCGTACACCGCTCGTCTCGTCGGTGGTGAAGTCGACGAGCTTGCCGGTTTTTTCAACGGTGCCGGTGCCGGCTTTCAGTTCGGCTGAAGTCGCGCCAATGCGGGAGATGGAGTTGTCGCGGTGGCTCGGCGCACCAAAGTCGTTGTAAGCCATCCATCCGGCCCAGGCCGATTGGCCAAGCGCCAACGCACTGAGCAACAAGCATCGCTTGGTCAAGCGGATGGTTTGTCGCAGTGGTCGATTCATTGGCTATTCGCCGACGTAGATGTTTTTCACCTCGGTGCAGGCTTCCATCGCGGACATGCCGAGGTCGCGACCGAGGCCGCTGCGCTTGAAACCGCCGAAGGGCGCCTCGGTGTGCACGCTCGAGTGGGTATTGATGCTAATGACGCCGCTCTCGACTTGCCGTGCCACGCGCAGCGCCCGGCTCAGATCGTTCGACCAAATGGAACCGCTCAGTCCGTAGTTGGTGTCGTTCACTTCACGCAACATTTTGGATTCATCGGTGAAAGGGCGGAAGCAAACAACCGGCCCGAAAATTTCCTCGCACCACGCCCGGTCGCCGGTTTCGACGCCGGTGATCACGGCGGGGTTCAGGTAAAAACCGCGCTCGCTTGGCCGGTCGCCGCCGGTACGAATGTCGCGTTCGGCGTCTTTTGCCCCGGCGACGAATGACTCGGAGAGTTCGCGCTGGGAGGCACAGACCATTGGGCCAAGTTGTGTTTCGTCGAGCGTCGGGTCGCCGACTTTTAGCGAATCGGTTGAGGCGACAAATTGGTTCACGAAATCGTCGAAGATCGGTTGCTCAATGAACATGCGGCTGCGGGCGCAACAGTCTTGGCCGGTGTTGGCGAAGACGCTCATCGGCGACTCGGCGGCGGCGCGTTGCCAGTCGGCATCAGCGAAGACGATGTTCGGCGACTTGCCGCCGAGTTCGAGCGACACGCGTTTGATGTCGTCCGCGGCGAGTTTCATGATTTTTGAGCCGACCTCGGTCGAGCCGGTGAAGCCGATTTTGCGGACGAGCGGGTGGGTGGCCAGCGCGTTGCCGGCTTCCGATCCGGCACCGGGCAACACCTGCAGCACGCCGTCCGGCAGACCGGCTTCCTGCGCCAGTTGGCCGAGCAACAGCGCGGTCAGCGGCGTGAGCGACGCCGGCTTGAGGACGACCGAGTTGCCGGCGGCGAGCGCGGGAGCGACTTTCCAGCAGGCGATCAGGAACGGAAAATTCCACGGAGTGATTGCGGCGATGACGCCCATCGGTTGGCGCAGCGTGAAGTTGAACCCGCCGCGCGCCACGGGGATAGTCTGGCCACACAAATGCCCGATGGCACCGGCGTAATACTCGAAGACTTTCGCCCCGGCGTCGGCCTCCCAGCGGGCGTCGCCGATTGGTTTGCCGACGTTGCGCGTCTCGAGTTGGGCGATGGACTCGACGTTGTCGCGGATGCGCTTGGCCAAGCCGCGCAGCAACTCGGCGCGCTGGCCCGGTGGCATGTCGCGCCAGCCGGACTCGAACGCCGCCTGGCCTGCCTCGGCCGCTTGGCCAATTTCACCCGCGGTGGCGGAGCTGACCTCGGCGAACGTCTCCTCCGTCGCCGGGTTGACGATGGCCAAGCGCTTGGCTCCGGAGCCGTCAAGCCACTGGCCGTTGATCAAAAGTTGAGTTGGAAAATCGCTCACAGTGCTTTCAGGAAAAGTTCCTTCAAATCCTCACGCGTAACCGGCACGGGGTTGGTTTGGTGGCAGGGATCGACCCAAGCCTGATCGGACAGCGCCTCGATGTGTTGCTCCTCCACGCCGACGTCCTCGAGCGACGGTGGCATGCCGCAGCGCTGGATGAAGTCGTCGATGAATTGGATGGTTTGCTCGTCGGCCTCGGCGTCGCTGCACGAGACGGCGTCCAGTCCGCAGGCCAGTCCGATACGCCGATAAACGCCCGGTTTGCGTTGAGCGTTGAAACGCATGACGTGCGGCAGGCAGATGGCGTTGGCCGTGCCGTGGTGCACGCCACAAATCGCCGAGAGTGGATGCGCCAGCGAGTGGGTTGCTCCGAGGTCTTTTTGGAATGCCACACCGCCCATCGCTGCTGCGACGAGCATGAGGCCGCGCGCGTCGATGTCCGATCCGTCGGCGACGGCAGTCGGTAGCGCGTGGATGATGAGCGCGATGCCCTCAAGCGCGATGCCATCGCACAGCGGCTGGAACACCGGCGAGGTGTACGACTCGATGCAGTGGGTAAGGGCGTCGAGCCCGGTGGCGGCGGTCAGGCCCGGCGGCAGACCGGTGGTCAATTCGGGATCGAGGAAGATACACTTTGCCAAAAGCTCCGGGTGAAAAAACATGCCTTTGCTGTCTGCGCCGTCGGGGGTGACCACGCCGCTTCGGCCGACTTCGCTGCCGGTGCCGGCGGTGGTGGGGATGGCGATGAACGGCAGCAGGCCGCTCCAGTCGGCTTCCCAGTCGTAGTCAGCGAGCTTGAGCTGCGGCTGCTTGATTAGGATGCGGCAAACCTTGGCGGCGTCGAGCGCGCTGCCGCCGCCGAGGCCGACGACGCCGTCACAGCCCTTGGCCAACGCCAACTCAGCCGCGCCCCGGGTGTTCGCCTCGGTGGGATTGGGTTGCACGTCGGAGTGCAAAAACCAGTCTCGATCCGGTTCGCCGGGGAGCAGGGCGTCGGCGAGTTTTTTGAAGGCGTCGGTGGTCAGTAGGCCGGAATCGGTCACGACCAGCGGCCGTTGGATGCCGAGCGAGAGTAGCGTCTCGTTGAGTTGCGAGATGATGCCCGGGCCGACCCGTGTATCCGTCGGGAAGTTAAATGAGGTTGTGTCCATCCAAGTTATTTCAGTTCGCCGCACTCGGCCAGCGCCAGCAGCGCGAAGACCGTTCCGGCGTGGCTGATGTAGTGCCTGCCGTCCTTGTAGGGCGAGCGGGTGAACCACCGGCCGCTTTCGCGCTGGTGAGTTTTCAGCCAGTCGACGCCGCGGCGTATTGCCGGGTGGCTTGCCGGTAGGCCGGATTGGCGGAGGGCAAAAATCACGAAGCCTGTTCCGTAGCCGTCGCCCCGGTCGAGGGTCTGTGCGGAACCGTCCTTGCGCTTCCAGTCACCCAGTGCGGCGGCGGCCCAGCCGCCGTCGGGCAACTGTAGGCCAAGCAGCTCTTTTTGCCAATGCAGCCGGTCGTTGTTTTCCACCCATTTGGGCAACTCGCTGCCAAGCCAGAGCATCATGGCCTTGTGGTGAGGTAGCCGTGGTGGATGGTTTTTGAGATAGCCCCGGAGCTTGGCCAAGCCGGCGGCGGCTTGGCCGGTTTGCGCGTAGTCGCCCGGTGCCTTGGCGGCGGCGATGGCGGCGAGGGTGACGCCGTAGTGGTCGTCCGATTCGAACGGTCCCCAGCCACACTTGAGCCAGTCCCACGAGCCGTCAGAGCGTTGAAGTTTCCATGCCTCGTCGAAGGCGGTCCGGGTGGTGTCGGTGAGTTTACCTCTGGCCGCGTCATCCATGGCGAGTGCGGAGGCGGTGGCCACGATGCCTTCCGAATCCGGTTTCTTTTCCGTCCAGCCATCTACGTATTGCTCGAAAAATTTGCGGACGGAAATGTGCGGCGCGGGATCGGCTTTCAACCGGGCGCGCGCCATGAGGTAGGCCCCGTTGGTGTGGCAGGTTACGCACTTGCGGGAGCGCTGCCAATGGAGCGAGGCTCGGTCGATAAAGTCCACCGCCTTGGCTACGGACATCTGCTTGGCCAAGGGTTCGGCGGGCGAGTTGGGTGCGGGAGCCGTGAGCTTGGCCAAGGGCTCCTCAGCGGAGGCGGAGGCGGCGATGGCCAGCAGTGACGACAGCAGGATTGGCAGATGTCGGTTCAAATGAATCCTTTAACGGTTCGGCATGCAGATTTCGGGGATTTTCCCTTGGGCGTCCTTGGTGCGAAGCGTCGCCATGATTTTCGCCGCCTCGTCGGTGTTCATGGTGTACCACTGCGGAGAATCCGCTCGGCGGACGAACTGGTGAAATTTTCTTTGGGAACGATCGACGATATTGGGCATGGCTTGGCCGGCGGCCCTTGCCCGGGTGACGGCCTCCATGTGCTGCTTGAGTTGCGCCGACCATTTTTCGAGATAGGCGATTCGATGCGCGGACTCATCGCCGCGTTTGCCCTTGGGTGCGATGACGATGGCGCGGACCCCATCGAGCTGGTCGTCGTTGATGCCCTTGATCGGTGGGATCAAGCCGGTTGGCGCGGTGAACAGTTTCTGTTCACTCTCATCGTAAAAGTACTCCAGCGCCACTCGCTCGGACGGGCCAAACAGGACGAAAAACAGGATGGCCAGCCCGAACAACACGCCGGCAAAAGTGAGCTGTTTTTTTTCGGAAGGTTGCAGCGGCATCGCGTCAGTGGGGGCTTTGGGGGGCGGACCACCAGCAGGCCGACTCGTCGCACGGGATGAGATTGGGATCGAGCGACTCGGCGTGGCCGTCCCCGAAGACGTAGTTCGAGTTGCCGGCGTGCCGCATAGCGCCGGGGTCGTTCTGAATGAAGCGGTTGTAGCCGGCGGAGTTGGCGTTGCCCAGTTCCTTCCAGATCCACCATGCGTCGTTGGGCCAGCCCCCGATGTTGCTGTGGCCGTCGCCCAGCAGGATTAACTGTGAGGGTGCTGCGACCATGCCCCATTTGCAGAGGTTGTTCTCGTAGCCGGCCGGCCGGCCGAACGGCGGCTGGGCACCGCCCCTGACCCAGTGGACGTTCACCGCGCCGATGCCGCTGGCGATGCCGATCTCGCCGATACGAAATTGGCCGACGACCGCCGGGTTGCCCTGGTGATACACGTCGCCCTTTTTGCCCTTGGCATTCTCGGTGGGACAGTCGTAACTCGACTTGCTGCCGCCGATGAACATCTCTTTGTCACGATCCCAGCTCGCGCCGAGATACTTGAAAAGGTAGGGGCGCCAGCTCGACTCGGCGCCGTTGGGGAGCCGTTCCTGAATGGGGTTGAGCCAATCCTCGTTGTCACCAGAGTAAAGCTGCACGGCATAGCCAAGCTGCTTGTGGTTGTTGAGGCAGCTGATCTTGTGGGCCATACCCTTGGCCTTGGCCAGGGCGGGCAGGAGCAACGAGGCGAGAATCGCGATGATGGCGATGACCACCAGTAGTTCGATGAGGGTGAACCCCCTCGGCTGCTCGGATGGTGCTGTGAGTTTCATGGTGCGCTTGGCCAAGCTGGCCGTGCTAGTCGCGGATCAAACGATAATACGCTTCCGCTTGGTCGGCAACCTCCTTGGCGGATGATTCTCCGCCGGTATCCGGGACGTCCGCCCAGTTCGGATTGGCCAAGCTGGAGGTTTTTTGTAGACGGACACCTGCCGCGCCGGGCCAGGCGATCGTGACGACCCCGCCGTTCGACGAGATGCTGTCGATTGCCGGGGCGGTGGTGGGCGTTTCCTCAATACTATAGAGGCCGAAGTTGTCGACGGCCCAGTACCAGCTCCAAGTGCCGTTCATGGCAAATCGGATGCGCACCTTGGACTGATTGTCGGCTTCGGGCAGGCGGTGCAGTTCGTAGCGCTTGGACTCTGTCTGGCTGTCGTTGACTCGCCCACTGATGTGTGGCGCAAGCGACTCGTCGATGGGCGCTCCGATGAATGCCCCGTAGCTGCCGCCGATTGGCTCGTCGATTAGTTCCACGTCCCACCAGTCGTCCTCATCCTGGTAAAGGAGGTTGTCGAGCAGCGCGACATCATCCTGCGCATTTTCAAAGGTTGCTACCGCATCCGCTGTGCCGTCATCACCGGCGACGACGTCGTCCTGGTCGAGCATGTAGATGACCGGCAGCCAGGTCTCGCCGCCGTCGATCGAGTACTCGACGTTGGCGGAGTTGTCCTGATTTTGACAGTAGTGACTGTAAAACCCTAGGTGCACGTTGGCGTGCTGGCCAAGGTCGAAATCTTTCGTCTCGAGCACAGTCATGAAATGGGCGTTGCGCAGGGAGGAATCGGCAATCAGGAAATTGCCATCGGGGAACTGGGCCTTGCCATTGACGAATACCGGGGGACTTGGCGCCTCTGATTTTTCAATCCAGTAGGGGCTGCTCTTCCAGCGGTCCAGTGATACTGATGTCCATCCGGCATAGGTTATTGATGTCCAGTCATCCGGATCCTCATCCAAGTTGATAGCGTCTGCCTCGTTGACGTAGCTCTTCACGGCCCATCCCTCCGGCA
>JABGZB010000346.1 GCA_018674955.1 Verrucomicrobiota bacterium
GATGATTTCGCTCTTGGCCAAGTCACCGGGATCGACTGCCCTATAGCCGCCGAGATCGCTCGTTGCGCCCTCGAACGAGTCCAGCCGCAGCAGATCCTCCTTCCTCGAGTCCGGCCCGTGGCAGATGAAACATTTATTCGACAGGATGGGGAGGATTTCTCGCGAAAAATCCACGGGCGTCTCGGCAGCGGAAACGGCCGAGTGCGCAAGAGCCAGTACGAACGCCGATGCGATCAAGGTTTGAGTGCTGTCCACGCGGCATAATTAGCCTCGAATACCTTTTTTTACAAGAGTGGCCGGAGTCTGAAATTACTTCAAACCGGATATTTCGGCCTTGGCCAAATAGATGGAGGTTTTTCCCGAGTGACTGCTGTAATAGCTGATCCAGAGCAGCCCGTTATGCCAAAGCAAGCCCGCGTAACTGGAATCGCCGCCGCTCGGCAGCTTGGCCGCCGGGGTGTATTTGGCGGTTTGAATGTTGATCCAGCCCAGTTCCGTCCACTGCGAACCCCAGTTACGATGATTCTCGTCCGCATAGCGGCGGACACAGGCGAGAACGCGTCCGTCCGGCAACTGAATCATCGACGGGCCGCCAAGCGTGATGTTGAGCCGGCGCCACTCCCAGTCGGTGTAGGGCGGTTCCGCTTGGCCAAGCAAGGCGTAGCCGCCGGTTTTCGATTGCGCATTGTCACGGCGCAGTAGCATATGGGCGCGGCCCTCGGCATCGAAGAACATCGCGTGTTCGTTGCTGCGATCGCCCGGCGGCCGGAGGTGATCAACATGAAGTGTGTACTGATTGCCGTCGGTTGTGCGATAAAAACGGGTCGCATCGCGGTTTCCCCACTGGTAGCCCAGCGCGTAGCCGGTGTCGCCTCGCCATGTCGTTTGCCAGAGCCAATAGCCCTTGTCAGCAATCTGCATGCCCACCGACCAGTCGGTTCCATTTTTGGAACGATACGTTACGGAGGTGTTGTTGCGGATGTCGGCACTGTCGTCGTCTACGCGGTATTCACAGGAGTTTAGCAGCAACTCGCCTGTTGGTGTGATGGACAGCTTGGCGTCGCGCAGATCGACGCGCTTGGTCTGGAGCAGTGCCACTGATTTCCATGCTGTGCCATTGTTGGAGGCTATCACGCGAATCTTCCCGTAGTCGCCACCACCCGCATGGCCGTGCCCCTCCCGAAAGGCGCAATACCAACTGCCATTGAACCGTTCAAGGTCGGTAAATGCGTTGTGTGGGGCCGTATCCCAGATTTTCTGAACTCCGACAATTTTGATGTCGCGATTCTCATCAGCACCAAGGCGTCCGCCGAGGAGGAGAATCAGTGCGACAATGCAGTGAGGAAGGTTGTTTTTCATAAAAGTGATCTTTGTAGCCGGGAACTGTTGCAGCGATGGTTCATCCGCGCAAGTTCACTTGCCGTCAATCCAGTTTCAGGGTGGTTAGGTTGCGTTGACTCGAAACGAAGACAGTCGGCTCGTCTATGGTGACGCCCGTTTTTTTCGGGAACCAATCGGCGGTCATCCCGGTGTACGCCAGGGCATTTGTGTTGGCGGGCGTTGGTCCGGGTGTGTCCAGTACGAATGCTACCTTCATTGACCCTGTGTAGGCCTGTTGGTAGTTCATCGGGTTTTTTGCAACTATGAATTTGCAGGCCGCGATGTCCAGTTCGAGCAGGTCAAATTGTTCCGTCATCCAGTCGTATGTGGCGTTGCTGCTGATGACGATTTGAATCGGGCCGACCTCAACCACGGCGGTCGGACCCATACAACCGGAACGGCCATCCCAGATTCCCCCGCAATAGGTGAAGGCTCCATCGCTGAGCCGTGTGACGATGCCGTCCACGGTAACCGGGTCGCCCCAATTGGGATCAAGCCGGTGGCCAAGCCGCAGTTGAATCGTCTGTCCCGCGCCCACTACGTGCGCCCGCCGTGCCCCCTCGGGATCGACCACGGGAACAATCGCCGATTGGTTGGGGGCTTCTGCTAGCAGCGCCTTGAGCGTGTGTACGCTGTCACCGGTGGCGCCGCCACCACAGCAGTCGGCCGTCTCGATCAGCAGCACTGGCCCGCCTTCGATTTGCAATCCTCGCTGAACAGCTTCGCTTGGCTTGAGCGTCTCAGGTTGTAGCTCGTGACGATTTTTCCAGTACCGCCAGGCCAAGCGCTTGGCCGCGTCGACGGCATCCGTCTTGCATTCGTTGGCGACCACTAAAACGCCGCCACCCATGTCTGGCAGGTTTAAATAAGGATGCACCAAAATGGGGTTAATCGAATAATGCGTCCCGCTATCCTCGAGTCTCTTGGCTTCATGCATGACATCGGCGAAAGGCCCCGGCTGCTGTGTCCGGCCGTGAATGGCGCTGACGATGATTGGCACTTTCGCCATGGCCATGACCGGCTTCAGTCGGCCGGCCAAAATATCGACAATCGCTTGGGCGCCGCGTTCGCCGGTCTCGAAGGCATCGACGTGCGGATACGTTTCCCACGCCAGTAAAACATCAGTGTGGGCAAGGAGTTCCGGCGTGATATGCGCGTGCAGATCGAGTGTGCCGACGATCGGCACCTCATTGCCGACCCGTTCGCGAATAGCACGGGTCAAGTCGCCCTCCATGTCGGGCGCGTTGATCGCTGCCCCGGCGCCGTGCAGGCAAAGCAGAATGCCGTCGAGTTCTACCGCATTGTTGAGCAATTCCAGCAGTACATTTTTTAGCTCATCGTAAACCTCCGCACGGACGACTCCACTGGGGCAAGCGCTAGCATACAACAACGGAACCGGCTCGCAGTCATTCGCTCGGAGCACGGACATCATTCCGCCTAGCACGCCGGTGTCCCTGGCAAGCAGTTCGCCGCCGCAATGCCACTCTGATCGTTCGAACGCCGCACGATCAGCGAGTTGCGATGTAAAGTGGTTGCACTCGATGAATATGCCGCCAACGCCAATCCGAGCTGCCATCAGTCCCGCGATGGTTTCCGTGGGTCAGTCACGCCAGTAGGTGGACTCGGGGCCAACCATGTAGCGGACGTTCATCTGCGGCGTCTTGATCGGCACCTGCCCGCGATGGAGTGACTCGACCCCGGCGAGCGTCATGCCGGAAGTCAGCAGCGTGCGCTCGACCGGGTATGGCACTTTGCCGGTGAGCACCGTGTCCTCGATGTGACGGCAGAGCGGATGAAAAAAGTCTGCTGTCGTTGAGCCGTGTCCCGGCATCGGCAGGTACATTTGCGTGGAGACGATCTCGCCTGTGTCGGCGCGAAGGCCGGCGTAATTGAAATCCCGGATTTGCGTCAGCACCATCGTCGTGCGGAAGCCGTCGAGGGGTTCGATAAAATAGGCGAGCGAGTTGGGGAAAGTTTTGCGCGCCCAGTCGAATGTGATCTTGCCGGTGTAGTAGCCGCCCTCGACCGGCAGGTTGTGGCTGCGGGTGTAGGCAGAGACGACGAGCCGCCGCGTGTCGGCGTGTTCCGGCTTGGCCAAGCGCTCCCACATTTTCGCGCCGCGCAACGCGTGCACCTGCCGGATACCGACCTCGCCGCCGCGTCGGCGCTCGGACATGCACTGCGCCGTCTCGAGCGCGTGGATGTCGTAACTGTCCACCCCGCCGTACGCCACGCAGACGCTCTCCTTGAGCGGGACGTTGTGCGGCATGTCGATCGACGGCATGCGGCGTGTCACCGGCAGCGATGACCCGGCGAAAAACGGGAAGCCAAGCCGCTTGGAGTCGGCGACCATCTCCGCGCAGCGCTCCCAAGTTGTCGAGAGATGCTTGTCGTTGAAGACTGGCACCGAGCGGCCGCTGTCCTCAAACACCTTCACGCAGCGCTTGAACCATTCGTAGCGCGGGTAGAGCGTCTGGCCCATTTCGGTTCGCTCATATTTCCCGTGCTCGGCGATAATGACCACGCCATCGACCGCGAGTTTGCCGGTGCCCAGCGTCAGCGCCGCCTCGATGCTCGGGTACAGCTTGAGCCCGTAGCGCTTCACGCGGCCGCGTGCAAGGTCGCCCTCGGGGAACTGGTCGATGTAAACCGAGGCGATGTCCAGCCGCGGCTCATGCCACGCGCCGCGCCAGCCGTAGCCAAGCGAGAGGCGGTCGAGGAAATGCTGCGCGTGCGAATGCGTGCGCACCTCCGTGCCGAGGAACGCAACCCGTTTGCGCTTGGGCGCTTGGCCAAGCGCCAGACCCGGAACCGCTGCGGTGGCGCCCGCCACCCAGCAGCAATTACCCAAAAAAGAACGTCGCGTCGTTTTCACAGAAAAGATGATATGAGTCGGCGAAAACTTACCCAACCGGTCCTCAGTTGAAAAGTGAAAGTTTTTGTAAAAAAATCTTGAAAAGAACCAGTGGTAAGTTGACAGTTCGTTTTTAGAAAAATCAATCGGTATAACGATACGAAACCATTATGGAAAATTTTTGTTGTTTTCTAATCTTCATCGTCATAGCGGTATTTGCCGTTAAATTGTTTTCGAAAAAAGTAAAAGAATTAACGAGTCATGGTGAATCAGACGAAACCGACGGAACCGGATGGGGAACGGCGGGCAGCTCTCAAGATTCTGAAGACTTGAAACGCCGTCAAGCCGAGCACTGGGCGCAGCGCATGGCCAAGCAGCGGTTGGCCAAGCGGCAGCGTGATCTTTCGCCCGAGCCACCAACAATCGCCGAGATAAAGGCGAAGCTGGAAGAGGAAAAGCAACGGCTCACCGAGCTCAAGCGGGTGCAGGAAGATCAAGCATGGGTTATGCAGGAAGAACTTGAACTCGAGCGCTCCGAGATCGAGGAGTCCGAAGTTGAGTCTGTTCCGGATGAAGATCTCGTAAGCACCAAACAGGTAATTGAC
>JABGZB010000347.1 GCA_018674955.1 Verrucomicrobiota bacterium
CGGACCGCACCGAGGGCGACATCAACCTTTCCGACCGCCGCCTCGTCTGGCAAAAGGCAAACGTGGACAATGCAACGCGCGAAACACTCGAGCGTGACTCAGCAGCCTTTCTGCATCAATCCCTCTCCACACCTTGCCTCACCGAGTTGATTGGCTGCGAAGGCATCTACCTGATCGATGCCGCCGGTAGACGCTACATGGATTTTCACGGGAACAGCGTTCATCAGGTTGGCCACGCGCATCCCAAAGTCATTGAGGCAGTCAAGCGACAACTCGACGAGTTGGCCTTCTGTCCCCGGCGCTTCACCAACCAATCCGCCCTCGCCCTCGCCGAACGCCTGGCCAAGCTAGCGCCGGGCAATCTGGCCAAGGTGCTGTTCGCGCCGGGCGGCACGGCCGCCATCGGCATCGCGATGAAACTCGCCCGCTACGCCACCGGCCGGCACAAGACGATCTCGATGCGCGACTCGTTTCATGGCGCGTCGCTGGACGCCATCTCGATCGGAGGCGAGGCACTGTTTCGCGATGGACTCGGCCCTCTTCTGCCCGGCTGTTTCCACGTCGATTGGCCAAGCGCGGAGGTGGACGCCGAGGCCATCGAAAAGATCCTCGTCGAGGAGGGCGACGTCGGCGCGGTCATTGCCGAGCCGATGCGCTGCACCACGATCAACCGTCCGCCGGATGCGTATTGGCGGCGCGTGCGCGAACTGTGCAATCGACACGGCGCGTTGCTCATCTTCGATGAAATTCCGCTCGCGCTCGGTCGTACCGGTCGAATGTTTTGCTGCGAGCACAGCGGCGTGACGCCAGACATCCTTGTGCTTGGCAAGGGGCTCGGCGGCGGCGTGATACCGATGGCCGCAACAATCACCCGGGCCGATCTCGACATTGTGCCGCAGCGTGCGCTTGGCCATTACACACACGAGAAAAGTCCTGTTGGCGCCGCGGCAGCGCTGGCCACTCTCGACGTGATTGAATCGGAAAACCTGCTGGAGTACTCAAGTAAATTGGGGGCCGAAATACTAGAGCAGTTGCGCAAATTGCAGCAACGCCACAACACCATCATCGACGTGCGCGGCCTCGGTCTCGCGATGGGCGTGGAAGTGAGCAGCCCCGACACCGCCGAGTGCATATTACACGACTGCCTCGAAAACGGACTGAGCTTCAAAGTCTCCGACGGCACCGTGCTCACCCTCACCCCGCCGCTGACCATCACCGACGAGCAGATCTCCAGGGCCCTCTCCATCCTCGACAAGGCGCTTGGGCGGCTTTAGCGAGTGTGCGCCCGGGTGGCTTGCATCAGTCGTTGCATCCGGTTGAGCACCTTTTTGCTCGAATTGCGCTTGGCCAGATTGGTGTATTCGGCGGGGTCGGTTTTGTAGTCGTACAACTCCACGCCGTGTTTGCTGTCTGCCCATTCGGTATAGCGGTAGCGCTCGGTGCGAATGGTGTGGCCAAGTTGGTTGTTTTTTTTGACTCCGGGAATCTTAACACGTATCCGCGTCACCGTGAAGGCGGCTTGGCGCACCTTGGCCTTGGGATCCTCCAGCACCGGCACGAGGCTTTGGCCCTTGAGATGGGCCGGCTTGGCCAAGCCGCAGAGCCCGGCCAGTGTGGGGTAAAGGTCGGTCAACTCCGCAAGCGAGCCACTGGCTTGGCCGGCGTTTTTCATGCCGGGGATGGAGAGGATGAGTGGAACGCGGGCGCTGCCCTCGAACAGGTCACTCTTCTGCCAAAGACCATGCTGGCCAAGATGGTAGCCGTGGTCAGAAAAGAAAACGACGATTGTGTTGTCAGTGAGCTTGAGCCGGTCAAGCGCGTCGAGCAGTTTGCCGACGCAGGCGTCCATCAGCGAAATCGACGCATAGTAGGCCTGAATGATTTCCCGGCGCTTGGCCATGGACAACTCGCGCTGGTACACCCGGTCGGCGAGCGCGGCGGGCGGGATGTCGTCGCGATCGCCGGGCTTCTCCATCACAGGATCGATCTTGTCGAGCGGATACAGGTTGGCGTAGTGCGCCGGGGCGACGTACGGGGTGTGCGGCCGGAAAAATCCCATCGCCAAGAAAAACGGCTTGCCAGTTTTCTCAGGGTGGTTTTCCTCGATCAATTGGATTGCTTCGAGTGCGCCCTTGCCGTCGGTGTGATCCTCGTCGCGGCTCTCGACGATGCGCCAACTCAGCGTGCCACCATATTTTCCCTTCTGCAACGTGGCGATCGGCTCGAGCTCGGTGCGGTCTATGCCGATTGGGTTGGCTACGGTGTTCCACGATGCCGCATCATCCTTGCCATCGGTGCCGATTTGTAGCGGCACGCCGTAGTGATAAATCTTGCCGACACGCGCGGCGAAGTAGCCGTTGTTCATGAAATGCTGCGACAGCGTGGTGATGTCCATATGGCGCTTGCGGAAGTCACCGGCGTTGGAGAGCACGCCGGTTTGCTCCGGGTACAGTCCGGTCATGAGCGAGGCACGGCTTGGGTTGCAAACGGGGTACTGGCAGTAGGCGCGGTCGAAGCGCATGCCACGCCTGGCCAAGCGGTCGATGTTCGGCGACTGGACGAGCGGGTGGCCGTAGCAGCCAAGGTCGTTGTTGAGGTCGTCCACGGCGATGAAAAGAATGTTCGGCTTGGCCTTGGCTTCGAGGCTCGAATTGACCAGGCAGAAAACAACGAGCACAGTCGCGTGAAATAAAGGCCTGATATGGAATAACATAAACAAAAGATAAAAGGAAACGGGGTAACTCGAAAGAATATTCCTCGGAGAAAACGCATGAATTCGGGTAAAAAATGTTTACACCGCCACAATGCAGAGGCAGCTTCCCCCCCCGTCCGAGGCTGGGTCGGCTCTTCGGCCCTCACCCCAATCTATGAAATTAAATTATCGTTTGCAGGACTTGCGTTGGACAAGCGCAATATTCCTCACCGGCACCATGTTAAGCACGCTCGTTGGCTTGCCGGTTTTTCTCTATCATTTCGGTGGGCAAATTAACTGGTGGCTTCACGGTGTCATGTTCGTCGGGATGTTTATCGCATCGGGCTTGAGCATCACGCTGGGGTATCACCGGCTGTTCTCTCACATCGCGTTCAAGGCCAAGTGGCCGGTGCGGCTGTTCACCCTCATCTTCGGCGCCACGGCGATGGAGAACTCCGCACTCGAGTGGTGCTCGGATCATCGCCGCCACCACAAGCACACCGACGACGATGCAGATCCGTACAACATCCAGCTTGGCTTCCTCCATGCGCACATCGGCTGGGTGGTGTTCCGCCCGATCGGCGGTGACGTGCCGCTGACCAATGTCAACGATTTGAAAGCCGATCCGCTGGTTCGGTGGCAGCACAATTGGTGGGGAGTGATCGGGATCGTGGTCGGCTATGGTCTCCCGGCGCTCATCGGCTGGCTCTCCGAGGGTGGCATCGGTATGGCGGCCGGACTGCTCATCGGTGGCGCGGCCCGGCAGGTTATGGTTCATCACATGACCTTTTTCATCAACAGCCTCTGCCACACGCTCGGCGCTCAACCGTACTCGAACCGCTGCTCCGCCAAGGACAGTTGGTTCATGTCACTGTTCACCTTCGGCGAGGGTTACCACAATTTTCACCACGAATTCCAGCATGACTACCGCAACGGTGTGAAGCCGTGGCAGTTCGACCCAACCAAGTGGAGCATCCGTGTGCTGGAGATAATTGGACTCACTTCGAACCTGCGCCGTGTCCCGAACGAGACCATCGAAATCGCCGAGATCAGAGAAACAGAACGGCGACTCGACGAGCGGCTTTCGGCACAGAAGGAAACCATCTGCGGGAAAGCCCAGCGACTGTTCACCGAGGCGCAGGAGGAACTCGCCACAGCGCAAAACACCTGGGAGAAATCCAAGAAAGAATACGCCCTCGCACTTCGCCAACAGATCGATACCACCAAAGAGCAAATGAATGAACTGCAACAACAACTGGAGCAGTCCGTGCTAGATCTGCGCCAAGCCATAAGCGACTGGCATGATGCCCACCAGGGGCTCGTCCTCAAACTTGTCTAAGCCGGGCGCTTGGCAGTTTCATTCTCCTGAACGGCACCTCTCGAGCCGTTTTTGTCATTCACACCCCCCAGCTGACTATTGACTCAGTCAATACGTCCATTGATTTTATCAATGACCCGGTTCTGGCTAACCCGCAGTAATATAACGCCTGCCAGCCTAGCTGGCTCATTGCTCAACAGCCCCGTCTGCGAGAAATCGCAGGCGGGGTAACTTTTTTATTCGATCGCACCCGGCCAAGCGCAACAACGGGTTTGCCTCCTCCCTACCCTTCCGTCACTATCCGGCCACGACAATGTTTCCAATAAAAATCAAACAGTTCATTGAAACAATTCCGGCGGTGTTGGCGCTAGCCTTTGCCGGCTCGGCAGTCGCCAAGGACTCAAAGACGCTCGACGTTTACTGGGTGGACGTCGAGGGCGGCGGCGGCACGCTCATCGTCACTCCCGCCGGCGAGTCGATCCTCATCGACACCGGCATGCCGGGAGGGCGCGACCCCGGGCGACTGCACGAAGCCGCCACCCAGGTCGCCGGTGTGAAGCAGATCGACCACCTCATCGTCACGCACTTTCACATCGACCACTTCGGCGGTGCGGCAGAGTTATCGCAAAAAATGCCAATCAAAAACGTGTGGGACAACGGCATCCCGGAACGCGATCCCGACGGGAAGGCCAACTCCAATTTTTTGCTCCGCATCAAGCCGTATCGAGGCATGACCGTCGGCGAGCGCCACGTCATCCAGCCCGGCACCGAGTTGCCCCTCAAGCAAACGGACGGCACGGCCAAGCTGCAGGTGCGCTGCGTCGCCGCGATGAAGAAGTTTGTGACGGTACCCGAGGCAACCCCGCCCAACCCCCTCACCGACAAAGTCAAGTGGATCAAGGAAGACGCCACCGACAATGCCAACAGCATCGCTGTGATCGTCGAGTTGGGCGACTTTCGTTTTTGGGACGGCGGCGACCTAACGCAAAACACCGAGGCGCGACTCGTCACGCCATACAATCGAGTCGGCACCGTGGACGTTTACCAGGTGAACCATCACGGACTCGACTTCAGTAACAACGCCGTATTTATCCAAAGCCTGGCGCCAACCGTCTCGGTGATGAACAACGGCGTGACCAAGGGCTGCGGCGCGGCGTCCTTTGCCGCTGTCAAGAGCGCCAGGGTCAAGGCTATGTATCAGCTCCACAAAAACCTGCGCGCCGACATCGAAAACAACACGACGGACGAATTCATCGCCAACCTCACACGCGACTGCGATGCGCATCACATCCACATGTCCGTCGCTCCCGACGGCAAACAGTACACCATCAGCATCCCCGACAAGGACCACAGCCGCACTTACAAAACCCGAAGGAAATAACCGCGACCACCGGCCAAGTGTAAGCCGGGCGACATGATTTACCTCGACCATCTCACGACCAC
>JABGZB010000348.1 GCA_018674955.1 Verrucomicrobiota bacterium
AAAGCCTTCGAGGAAAACTCAACAACATCCGTATTTATTGCCCCCTTCCTACCCAAAAAATACCTCAAGGATCCAAGATATCTAGAGTTTATGAATCGCATCAAGGGTCGAAAAATCTGGTCCTATACCTCGAATAATAAATAACCATGAGTGCGGAAGTTTTTATTAGTTACGCGGCAAAGGACCGGGAGCGAGTTCTGGGACTGGTCAAACGGCTGCGCGATGCCGGGGCTACGGTATGGATTGATCAGGCCGGTATTGACGTGTCCACAATGTGGAGTCAGGAGATCGTCAACGCCATCCGGGACTGCAAGGTCATGCTGCTGTCCATCTCCCCCCACTCCACCGAGTCGGAAAACGTCGTCAAGGAACTCGCCCTCGCTTCCGAGCGCAAAAAGCCGATCATCCCTGTCTACCTTGAGCCAGCCGATATCCCGGGCACGATGGAGTACCAATTGGCCGGCATCCAGCGCGTCGAGTATTTTGCTGAAAGTGAAGACGCCGCCATCAAGGCGATGGTGCGCTCGTTGGTCAAGCGCGGTGTCACGGTCGACGCCGCCAAGGCCGGGCTCGACAGCGACGATGCCTTCGAATCTTCCCTCGCCGCGCACCAAGGCAAAACAAAGTCAACTGGATCGCCGCGCGGCCTGATCGCCGCAGTCGCAGTTGCCGTCGTGGCCATCACCGCGTTTTTGCTGTTGCCAAGGGACGACACCCAGCCAAGCGACGCGGCCGGTCCCCCGACCGCGACAGATGCCCCGCAGACCCAGCCTCCGGTTGGCCAAGCGCAAACCCCACCGCCAACCACCGAACCGCTCGACGCCAACAAGCTGGCGATTTTGCCGTTCAAGGTGCTGGGAGCGAGCGAGAACGAATTTATTGCCGAGGGGATGACGATGGAGCTGATCAGCAAGTTGCAACCGGTCAGCGGCCTGACAGTGATCGCCTCCAATTCGACGATGAAGTTTAAGAACTCGTCGCTCAGCCCAATCGAGATCGGGCAGCAACTTAATGCTGGCAGCTTGCTACGCGGCACCATCCAGCAGGGCAACGAGCAACTCAAGGTGATCGTCAACCTGGTCGACGCCAACTCGCAGGAGGTCAAGTGGAGCCAGTCGTTCGACGGCAGCACCAGCGATATGCTGAAGTTACAGGGCGATATTGCGCAATCGGTCGCCGGTGAGTTGCAACTGGTCCTCTCCCCCGACGAGCTGGCCAAAGTGACCAAGCGCGCCACGGAAAACCCGGAGGCATATCAGGAATATTTGCAGGGCCGGATCGAGTGGAAGAAACGCTCCCGGCAAGGCTTCGCCAACGCCATCCGACACTTCGAGAAAGCCATCGAGCTGGACCCCAACTTCGCCCTGGCCTACTCCGGCCTCGCGGATATCTACCGCGTGTATCCCTATTGGAATGTTGAACCCCCGACAACCGCTCTGCCAAAAGCACGAAAGAATGCTGAAAAAGCCTGGTCACTCGATCCAACATTAGCCGAGTCTTTGACCACCTTAGCAGCCTTGGAGCAAGACAGATATAACTGGGACAAAGCCGATGAGCTATTTGTCCGCTCAACGACTCTGAACAAAAACTACTCCACAGCTTGGCATTGGCATGGCGGCAATAAGTTTAGGAGTGGACAACCCGATCTAGCGTTAGAAAAAATGCTGAAGGCTTTTGAATTAGATCCAATATCACCGGTAATTTCCGGGGCCATGGGCCAATCCAGACTATACATGGATGAGCCGCACAAATCCATTCCTCACTTTCAAAAAGCCTATGAGTTGTCGAACAAGGAAAATGTCAGTTTTATTCCCATGATCGCCCATGCGTATTTACGAATGAATCAACCAAAAAAAGGTTTGGAAATTATAAACCGACACTTTGAGAATGTATCTAAAAACATTCGTGCCTTGGCTTATACGGCCCGTTGCGAGGCAAGACTCGGGAACATGGAGCGCGCCTATGAGCATCACATTACGTTGCTCCACTTGGTCGCAAAACCTGATCAATATGTCCCTGAAACTTATGTTGCTGATGTCTTCGCAGAGTTTGGGGACAAGGAAAAAACGTTTTATTGGATGCATAAGGCCATCGACAACCTCGCGCCGGATGGAACAATGTTCATCCATAAACCTATCTATAATAAATGGAAGAATGAGCCGGAATATCGGGAATTGTTGAGGAAGGTTAATTTGGACAAACCACGATAGTGGCTTAAGTTTGTTTTTCCTCCCTCACCCTGCCCTCCCACTCCGGGAGAGGGAACCAAGGTTAGCCGGTCAGGATCACGGCTTGCACTGGGCGGGCTATGTACGTTGCCAGATCACTGGTTTTTCTCCCCATCACCTTTTTCCTCTCGAGAGGATAGGATGATCTACAATATATGATTCTGATGTTGTCGTGCTGCGCTTGGCCAAGCGCTTGCCCTTTTGGGGATTAACCCAATAGCTCGGCGGCCTTGCCTGCTATATCCGGTTGGCGCATCAGGGCGGTGCCGACGAGGATGGCCTTGGCGCCGCACGCCTCCAGTCGCTCGACGTCGGCTCGGGTGTGGATGCCGCTCTCGGCGACGAGCACTTTCTCGGAGCCACCGCTCTCGACAAGGCGCTTGGCCAAGCGCTCAGTGGTGCCAAGATCGACAGTGAAATTGGTGAGGTTGCGGTTGTTGACACCAATCAATCTTGCGTCGATGGCCAACGCGCGTTCGAGTTCGGCCTCGTTGTGTACCTCGACCAATGCGGCCAAGCCGGCTCCTGTGGCCAAACGGTGCAAGTGGGCGAGTTGGGCGTCGTCGAGGCAGGCGACGATGAGCAGGATGGCGTCCGCGCCGTGCTCGACCGCCTCCGGCAACTGCCGCTCGTCGATCATGAAATCCTTTCGCAACAACGGCAGCGAAACGGCCCTGCGAATCGCGCTAAGATAGTCGAGTGAGCCCTGAAAAAACTCCCGGTCGGTCAGCACCGACAGGCAACTTGCCCCAGCAGTGTCATAGGTTTTCGCTATAGCAACCGGGTCAAAGTCCTCGCGGATGACACCCTCGGAGGGTGACGCTTTTTTAATCTCGGCGATCAGACCGACCCGCCCACGGCGCGGGGCCAAAAGTCCGCCGATGAAGTCGCGCCTAGGGCCGTGCTGCCCGATGGCGGCCCGCAACGACTCAACGGTCACCGACGACTCGGGCATATGCCCAAGCTCGCTGCGCTTTTGGGCAACGATCTTGTCGAGGATGTTCACCCGGTGCGACGCCCGCTTGGCCAACCGCTACTTGAGCGGCTTGACTCGGATATTGCGGTAGTGGACGACGCTCTTCGGGTCGTGCGCCTGCAGAGCAAAGGTGCCACTACCGAGCTTGCGACCGGGCATCGACTTGAGATGCGGGGCGTTCGGCACCTCGGTCCAGCTTGAGGTGACCTTGCCGTTGATCTTGATGTTGACCTTCTTGCCCTTCACACGAATCTCATAGTCGAACCACTCGCCGTCCTTGGCCGGGGCCGGATTGACATCCTTGACGGCGTAGAGACCACCGGACTTTTTCGGGTCACCGTGGGTGTTGTTGACCTGCGCCTCGAAGCCTGCATACGGCCAACCGGAGTCCTCATACTTGGTATGGAAGTAGATGCCAGAGTTGGCCTTCGGGAAGGTTTTTACCTGTGCCCGCAGCACAAAGTTCTTGAAGTTGTGATTCTCGACGTCGCCTGCATAGAAGAGGTGCGCACGTGGTCCGTCAATGACGATGTTGCCGTCCTTGACGGTGATCGACTTGGGGTTTTCCTTGTTGACCTTCCAGCCATTGAGCGACTTGCCGTCAAACAGGCTGATGAAGCCCTTCTCGCTCTTTTTGCCCTTGGCTTCGTCCGCGCTAATCACCGCCAACGGAGCCACCAACATTGTTATCAATAGGAACCTTCTCATGGAACGGCCAGCCTAAAGCAAAGCGCCCGACTGTAAACAATTAAAACAGGTGAAAGGGTTCCACGCTTGGCCAAGCGGGCTGTTGGGCGGTAGCATCGGTGCGGATGAAATGGTTCTCTTTACGACTGTCGGCCAACCGATGCGTTTGCGAGACGGGGCTACTGCTTGGCCTGTTGACGTTCGCTTGGCCGGCGTTCGGTGAGCCGCGCATCAATGAGTTTTTGGCGGCGAACAATCGCGGCCTGACCGACGGCGACGACGAAGCGCTGGACTGGATCGAGATTTACAATCCCAGCGCGAAAACGGTCTCACTTAGCGGATGGTCGCTAACGGATGACACCAAGACGCCTGACAAGTGGCGTTTCCCAAACATAACCCTTGGCCCAAGGAAATATCTCGTGGTGTTCGCCTCCGGAAAAGACCGAACGGAAGGGAACGAGCTGCACACCAATTTCAAGCTGAACGGGGACGGGGAATATCTGGCATTGGTGCACCTGGACGGTTCAACTGTAGCCACTGAATTCACGCCGGAGTATCCCGACCAGCGTCAGAATATTTCCTACGGACCGGGTGCCGGCGGCAATCTCCAGTTTTTCGACAAGCCGACCCCAGGAAAAACCAACGGCAGCGGATTTGCCGGGGTTGTGCAGGATACCAAGTTCGACCCCGACCGGGGTTTTTACGATGCGCCCTTCAGGGCGACGATCACCTGCGCAACGCCGGACGCGAAAATCAGGTACACGATCGATGGCAGCAAACCGACTTCCAGCCATGGGAAGGTGTACCAAGGCCCGATCCAAATCAATACCACCACCACGCTCCGCGCTGCAGCGTTTCAGTCGGGACTGCGATCCAGCAACGTGGACACCCACACTTATCTTTTCGCGGAGGACATTATCAGGCAACCGGCCAAGCCAAACGACTTTCCCACCACATGGAACGGGCACCCCGCCGACTACGAAATGGATCCGGAGGTGGTGAACAATCCGGTGTACAAGGGCCGTGTCGCCGGTGCGCTCAAGTCGATCCCCTCGCTGTCGCTCGTCCTAAACCGGGACGACTTTTTCAAAACCGGCCAGGGCATCTATCCGAAGGGCGAGGGCGTCGAGAAGGCCACTTCGGTGGAGCTGATTTACCCGAAGACACAGGAAAGCAAACAAGCCGATGGCTCGGTGCAGATCGTCGGTGGCAGCAGCACCGGCCGCTGGAAGGTGGACAAGCTTTCCATGCGACTAAAGTTCAC
>JABGZB010000349.1 GCA_018674955.1 Verrucomicrobiota bacterium
AGAGCAAAGCCATGAAACATCTATCGCAGAGGAAAAGGCGCGGGAAGAAGCTCGTAGACGTGAACTGGAACAAGCCCGCCGCCTCGCCAAAGAAGAAAGAAAGTCCCGTGCTCTTTGGCAAAAACTAGTATGGACATTCGGTTTTGCCGTCTTGGCTATTACCGTGGGGCTTATTGTCATTATCAACTCCCGTGCTACCATCAGGGATAATTTGAGTCGAGTGAATCTCAAAGAGGCTAACCGATTGGCGAATGAAAACAGGCAAGATGAAGCGATAGCTCTCCTTGCAAAGACGATTGAGGAAAACCCGGTTTACACCCCAGCCGGTGTTCGTTTGGTTTCACTACTTGAGCATACAGCTTTGCCTCGCAGCATCGAAAAAATCCACTCGTCAACAGGTTTCGAAGTTGGCAATTCAAGAGATTCGGTGATTCTCGATGCGGTTAATGGCTACATTGCTGAAAAGGGAGCCAAGGGTAATTTAAACCGTTACCGGCTGTTGGACTTGGATGGGAATGATATATACTCCCATACGACGACGAATCGGATATGGAATGGTCGAATCGCTAAAAATGGAAGTTATTTTGCGTTTGGTGAACGCAATGCGGAACAAGGAGAATTTGTGATCCGGTTGCTGAACCTGAAAACCAAGGAGCAGACGACCATCACCAATGTCACGGATGCTAGAGGCTTTGATCTTTCAGTAGATGGCAAATCAATTGCTGCATACTCGCCAGAGGGAAATTTTTATGTGCTGGAAACAGAGGGTAAAACAGCACTCTACAGGCACACCCAACCTGAATCAACCGAGGATCAGGGTAATTATGACTATGCATTCTCACCGAATGGGAAATTCGTTGCCCAGTCTGTCCTCAAGCCGGGTAGTGCGGAAATTCATCTGACTGAAGTTGCCTCAGGAGACAAAAAAATGTTGAAGAAAACTTCCTTGGATCAAGGGGGGTACGATTTGACTTTTTCGAGTGAGTCTCAGTACCTGTTTTTGAATTATTGGATGATGAAGAACGATGAGTTTTCTTTTGGTAAAGAAGCATTGGCCCTAGATGGGGGTAGAATTATGGACGTGAAGGCTGGGCTGAGTGGTTTTTTTGGGCGAACAGCTTCATTTTTTAATGACGGGTACATTGTTTCTGGAACATCCAGTGGTGATATGGCTGGTTACTATCCCTCGGGAAAAATTATCCTAATGAAAGGACACAATGATTATATCAGCGACTTGGATCTTAGTGTGGATGGGATGACATTGGCTAGTGGGTCAAATGACAGGACCATCCGGTTTTGGAACACCTCAACTGGGGAGCAGTTGTCCATGCCGCTACGGTTCGAGGATGCTATCTTAGATATCGGTTTTTCGGGAAAAGGGGATTTTTTGTATGTGTCAGTTGCCGGTGGAGCTGTGTACCGGATCCGTATTCCTTTTTTGAAACTGGAGCCTACATTCCACGTTGTATCCGGGGGGGCGAGTAAATACCACTACGACGAGGCCTCGGATCGTGTTGTCCATGTTAATTCAAAGGCATTTTCCGTTATTGATTTCGACTCCGGGGAGGCGAATCGGTTTGTCGACAAGGAGTCAGCTTTGATTACGCAAACTGGAAGGAAATATTATGAGTTGGGCGTGAATTGGGAGGAGAATGAGGCCAAGTATTTGACGATGAATCGGGGGAGGGGTTTTGTTTTAAAAACAGTCAATCTCGATTCCGCTAGTGTAGTGAAGGAATTCAAACTGCCGAATAACATCGAACGGGCCAAGCTGGATGAAAAGGGGGAACATGTTGCTGCGTTGACATCACGAAATGAGGTCGAGATATGGGATGCTAACAAGGTGGAAGTGATTGGAAAGTCATTTTCTGTTAACAAGGAGTTCAGCATTGCGAAGGTCATTGGTGATGAGGGTGTTGTTTTTTGCTACGATCGATATGCGGGAGGGCAGTTTTATGATGTGTTTAGCGGTATGGAGGCCAGTCCGTTATTACGTGGTAATCGACTTGAGGCATTCTATTATCATGAAAAGAAAATCTACATAGTGGCAAGTCGAAGATCGTCGATTATTCACTTTTGGAAAAAAGGGCTGCCCGAATTCGAACGGAGAACACTGGAAGGCACATTTAGTGACATCGCGGTCAACAAGGCGGAAACTTTGTTGGCTATCGCCACGGATGGGGGCAAGGTTAAGTTCTGGGATTTGGCAACTAAAGAACCTGTGGGTGACGTGTTGCGGCATAATGCTGATGTTAGAGGAATGGTGTTCCATCCGGCGAATGATCGGTTTGTTTTTACATTCACCAATGATGCGGAGTTGTTCGGTTGGGACAGGATAGCGCAAAATGTTTTCATGGGCCCTGTAAAGGTATTACGAGGTTGGAATCTGCACATTGATGATGAAGGTAAAGCTCTTACCGCCCAGAGTTTTTCAGGGAAATATTTTAGGATCCCTGTTCAAATTCCAGAGGACGGGTTCGATTATGCCTCCTGGTTGCCTGAATTGGCCACGTCAATTGCTCGCTTCAAATTAAACGACTCTAGTGTGTATGAAATGAATTCTGAGAAAGAAGGTTTCAATATTCAATCAACTCCAATGCAGGATTGGGTGACTTGGTTGCGAGATGATTCCCGAGACCGCAATGCTGGACCGGGGGTGGATGTGAGTATCAATGAGATTGTCGATGCACTAACGCCTTCAAAAAATCTAAACGATTTAGGACAAGCGTTAAGGCTCAGGCCGAATTCCCCAGAAATCCTTGGCAGTTATGCCTACCATTTATTGGCAAATGCAGAGGCCACCGAGGGTAGGAAAGCTATGGCAGTTTATCATATCGGGCAAGCGAGGAAACTGGGTAAAGACATCCCCTTTGTTTTATATCGCAGTGCTCAGATTGAAATGTTGTTGGACAATCAAAAGGGTGCCCTGCAGTTCATTGACCGGGCGATTGAGTTGGACTCGGGGAATGCGGAGTATTCGGAGCTCAAGAAATCCCTGTTGCAAAACAACTGATTGTTGACCGGGGAATTTAACATCGGCGGACAGGATGGTCGGTGGCTGTTTAGGCTTTCTTTAACTTAAGGAGATGGATTTTTAGCCGGTCGATCAGGACAGCGACGAGAATGACGGTGCCGTAGATGACTTTCTGCATGTGTGATTCGACACCGGTGAGGTTCATGCCGTTGTTGATGACGGCGATGATGAATGCGCCGATGAGTGTTCCCGTAATTCTCCCTTGGCCGCCGGCCAAACTGGTTCCCCCAACGACAACCGCTGCGATGACTTTTAACTCAACGAGTTCGCCGGATTTTGGGTCGCCGGTGGTGTGGAGGGACGCCTCCATCACGCCGCCCAAGCCGGCCAGCAATCCGGTGAGTGTGTACACGAAGAGCAGCACCCATTTCACCGGTACGCCGGAGAGGCGAGCGGCTTCCGGGTTGCCCCCGACGGCGTAGATGTAGCGGCCGATAGAGGTGCGCGTCATAAGAACATGGGCCATGGCAAACAGGATCAGCATGAGGATCACGCTGTTGGGCAGGCCAAAAAAGTCGCGTCCGCGTCCCAGCCAACCGAAAGCCTCGTTGGCAACGGGGACCGGGGCTGAGTCGGAAAAAATGAAGGCCAAGCCCTTGGCTATGAACATAATGCCGAGCGTGGCAATGAAAGCGGGGATACGGAACAGGGTGACTAGTCCAGCGGTGAAAAAGCCGGCCAAGCTGCAGACGAGTATCCCGGCTAAGACCCCGAGCCAGAGGTGTCCGGTGGTGGGTGCGTCGCCACCCAGTGATTGGATGGTCAAAGCCGTGATGACTCCTGAAAAAGCGATCAAACTGCCTACAGACAGGTCGATACCTGCCGTAATAATGACCATGGTCATCCCGATGGCGATAATGGCGACCACGGAAATTTGCTTCATCACATTCAACAAGTTTTCCTTCTTCAGGAAGTTGGGCCACCGGTAGCTTTGCGGTTGGAAGATCTTGGCCTTGGCCAATCCGGGGTGCGCTTGGCCAAGCTTGGCTAGGTTGGCATTTGCAAAGTTGGCCATGTGTTTGTCGGCAATGATGCCGGCAAGTTCCATGCCGGTGTTGCCAAAGTCGGTGAGTGCCTTGCGGGCATCAGTAGGCTTTCCAATGGTGGTTGATCCAACCGAAACACCTGCTTGAGCCAATTGCTCGCTCAATGTCTTGGCAAACGATTCGCCATCGCCGCCTTGGCGGGCGAGTACGATGACCTTGGCTTCTGTCGACAGTTCGCTGCTAGCGCGCTTGGCCAAGCGCTCGGCAGCAGAAATGCTCGTTGGCGATTGTTCTTCAATTGTGACGTAACTAAACCAACCACACAGCAGGGCAAGTACGAGCAGCGTCCCGTAATCAAATAAAAATCCGATGTAGTTGAAATTTCTCATGATGCAACAGCTTCTCGCTTAGTTGCAAGGTTCATAACATCTTCTTGTGTTGCGTTGGCGATATCGGTGATTTCGCCCGTGATATGGCCTTCGTTCATGACGAGAACTCGGTCGCTCACGCCGAGGATTTCGGGTAACTCCGAACTGATCATGAGAATGGCTTTGCCTTGTTCAGCGAGTTGGTTGATAAGTTGGTAAATTTCGTACTTGGCGCCAACGTCGATGCCCCGGGTAGGTTCGTCGAAGATGATCACCTCGGCATTTCGCTGTAGCCATTTGGCGAGGACGATTTTTTGTTGGTTGCCTCCGGAGAGGGTGCCTGTGATTTGTTCGGGGTCGGCGATCTTGATTTGGATTTGATCGACGTAACGAAGGAACTCCCTGGATTCCTCCCGTTGGCGGATAAAGCCAAGCGAGGCAAACTGGCTCAGGTTGGGCAGGCCGAAGTTTTCACGGGCGGTCTGGCCAAGCACCAGGCCGTGAGTCTTGCGATCCTCGGTAAGCAGACAGATGCCCTGCCGGATGGCGTCGCGCGGTGACTTGATTTTAAGCGGTTTGCCGTCGAGGCGGATCACGCCATGTTCAGGACGTTCGGCACCGAATAGCAGTCGGGCGGTCTCGGTGCGACCGGCACCCACAAGACCGGTGAGACCGAGCACCTCGCCGGCTCGGATGTTGAACCAAACCCCGCGCACTCGGGAGCCGCGTCGAAGGTTG
>JABGZB010000350.1 GCA_018674955.1 Verrucomicrobiota bacterium
ACGGAGTCAATCCTCCATCACCCTTCGCATTCACATCCGCACCTTTGGCAATTAGCAGTTCGGCGACTTCCTTGGTTGTCGCAAAAGGCAAAGGAGTCAGCCCATCCTCATCCTTCGCATTCACATCCGTGCCAGCAGCCAAGAACTCTTTTACAGCTTCAGCATCACCAGCTTCAGCAGCCGTATGAATCGTCCCATGTTTGCCGCCGTGTTTACGGAGGAGGTCGGCGATTTCTTTTCTGGCGACTTTATCTTCGGGTGGTTCACCTTCATATCCTCTGCTGGCCCAATCTAGCGGTGTTCTGCCATCCAACATCTTCGCATTCACATTCGCACCTTTAGCAATGAGTAGTTCGGCGACTTCCTTTTGACCAAACCCAGCCGCAGAATGCAAAGCAATCGATCCGTATCGACCCTTCGCATTCACATCCGCACCTTTGGCGATAAGTAGTTCGACGATCTCCATGTGACCTCTATAAGCCGCCTCATGCAAAGGAGTCTCTTCGGATTCCGTGTCACACTTCGCATTCACATCCGCACCTTCGGCGATTAGCAGTTCGATGATTTCCTTGTGACCTATAAAAGCCGCCTTATGCAAAGGAGTCCCTCCACCCACTGCTTCCTTAGCATTTACATCCGCACCTTTGTCGATAAGTAGTTCGACGATTTCTTTGTGACCCCCTCCGGCAGCAAAATGCAAAGAAGTGCTGCCAAATTGATTCGCCTTCGCATTCACATCCGCACCAGCAGCCAAATGCTGTTTGACAGCTTCGATGTTTCCTTCTATGGCAGCCTCTATTAGCGCACTTTCTGGATTTCCACACCCCACCAGAAGCACGGCTGCGATTGTTGTGAGTAGTAGTTTCACAGTCCTAACGTGCGCTAAACTATAGCAGACCACCCAAAACCACTCAACTCCAATTAGCCGTATTGGCCGGAACCGTGTCTATTGCAGGCACGGCTTTTTTTTGGGCCGGGGAATAATCCTAACTTGCAGGAATAGCATGCCAGTAGACGCACTACTGGACAACCCAGAGCGCGTTGAAAAAGTCCTACGGCAGCAAGGCGTGGAACTGGCAGAGGAATATTATCCCAATATAGCTCCGTTATTTTTGCAAAATCATCCGGACGCAAACCGGCTTGCTGAGCTTGATTTCGTTGCCGGTGAACTTGAGTTTGCCGGTGTCCTGATTAATGCGAAACACTGCGACGTTGTCTGATTGCTGGTTGGCAGCGAGCAGGAACTGGCCGGTGGGATCGATGCCGAAGTTGCGCGGAGTGGAGCCCCGGGTGGACTCGTGGCCAAGCGCGGTCAGCTTGCCGCTCTTTTCGTTGATCCGGAACGTGGCGATGCTGTTGTGGCCGCGGTTCGAGCCGTAGAGAAACTTGCCGCTTGGGTGGACGAGCACTTCGGCGGTGCTGTTGCCCTCGACCGGGTGGGGCACGGTGGAGACGGTTTGCAGTGTCTTGAGTCGGCCGCGCTTGGCCCGGTAGCGAAAGGCGGTCACCGTCTGCTTAATCTCGTTGATGACGTAGGCGAATTTTCCGTCCGGGTGAAAGCCGAAGTGGCGCGGGCCGGAGCCGGGTTCCAGCTTGGCGCCGTCAAACTTGGTTTCGGCGATTGCACCGGTTTTTTCGTCGAAGCTGAACACAAGCACCTTGTCGATGCCGAGGTCGGGTGCGAAGGCAAATTTGTTGTTCGGCCCGACATGGATCGAGTGGGCGTGCGGTGCCTTTTGACGTGAATGCACGCTTGAGCCCTTGTGTTTTATCTGCGAAACCACCGCGCCAACAGAGCCATCTTTTTTGATCGGCAACACCGAGGTGCTGCCTCCGCCATAGTGGGCAACGAGCACGTACTTGCCGGTGGCGTCGACGGTGAGATGGCACGGGCCGGTGTCGCCGGAGGGCTGCTGGTTGAGCTGGGTTAGCTTGCCTGCCTGCACGTCTAGGGCGAACGCCGTCACGCCGCCGCTCCGCTTGCCGTCGAACGTGGCGACTTCGTTGACTGTGTAAAGGAACTTGCCGTTCGGGTGAATTTTGAGGAACGACGGGTTTTTCAGGTCGTCCACGGCGCTGAGTTTTTTCAGGCTACCGTCCTTCAGGTTGAGTTGAAACAGGTGAACGCTCTCCTTGTCGGGGGGCGAGTAGCTGCCGAAGCACACAAGAGCTTTGCTCGGCGCGGCGCTCGCTTGGCCAAGCGCGACGACGAGGCCAAGCGCGGTGAGAGTCGTTGTCCGGAAAAACGCACGGAGTGTCATGCGCCGAATGAAACGGAAACTCAGCGGCGATGGCAAGTTGTTTTGCGTTTCATTGCCGGGCCGAGGCTGCTACGATTTTGTTTCCGTGAAACTGATCTCGCGCCTCATCCTTTATCCTCTCTGCCTGTATGTCGCCATCTGGTGCTGGGGCGGCTTCCGGGATGGATATGAGAACATGCAGCTGGATCGGTTCAATGTTGAGTTGGCCGAGGGGGAAGGGATGCCGGTTGCTGTTGGCGGCGCGGCCAAACGGCCGTCAACCAACGCGCCACCGGCCGAGCTGGACAAGAGTCCTCCGGCCAAGACGGAGCGTCCGCTAAGGGGCGGAAAAACCAACGAGGCCGGGATCGCCGGGCAGATAGAGCCGAGCGAGAAAAAAGGCGGCATGATGGTCTATTTCTCCGGCATGCTCGGTGCGCTGCTGGTGTTTGCATTGTTAGTGGCGCGCGATCTTGGCCACGTGATCGGCGAACGTGTCGGTGGAAATTATGTAACCAAAAGCGAGAAGTCGCAAAAGGCCGACATGTACGAGGAAGCCGAGGCCATCTGGGCGGATGGGGCGTATGTTGATGCGATCGATTCCTTTCGCGAGTACATCAAGGTTTATCCCGGCGAATACCACGCCTACAAGCGCATCGCCGAGATTTACGAGAATGATCTGGGCAGCTTTCGCGCTGCGGCGCTGGAGTACGAGGAGATGCTGGAAATGAAAACCCCCCCGACGCGCTGGGGCTGGACAGCCATCCATCTATGCAATCTTTACTCGGGGAAACTCGACGACCCGGACAGGGCACTCGCACTGCTTAAGCGCGTGGCCAGCGAATGCAGCGACACCACGGCGGGACAAAAGGCCCGCGATCGCTTGGCCAAGATTGACGCCGGGTAAACGCGCTTGGACAAGCGCACTACGGATTGGGCGCTTCTTCCTTTGGTGACTCCACTTTTGATTCCGGCTTGGCCGGCGGACGCAGTTCACTTCCCGGCTTGGCTCCGATGGAGAGCAGCAGTTCACGGGCGACTTCCCCCCTTGGCATCCATGCGAAATCCAGCGGCGACTTGCCGTCGTTGTCGAGCACGTTGACGTCTGCCTTTTGCCCGATCAACCAAGCGAGCGTGTTTGTGTTGCCGCCCCAAGCCGCGTAATGCAGCGCGGTTTGGCCGTTGTCCACGTGCCGGTTTGTCACCGACCCGCCTTGGTCAATGTACTGTTGCAACGCCTCGAGGTCGCCGAGTTCTGCCGCGTGAAAAAGATTGGTCGCCGCGACCGTCTCGCTGGCACTTGAAGCACCGGCGGTGGGCTGTTCGTTAATCTCGCCGCCGCAACCGGCAGCCAAGCCAAGCGCAACGAGGAGAGGCGTGGTGTGGTTGCCCATTATTTGAGCGCGTCTTCGATCGCCGCTTCGAGCTTGGCCATCGGGTGCCCGTGCCAGACGACTTCTCCATCCTTCACCACGAAGGCGTGCGGGATGCCGTTGATGCCGTATTTGCTCATGTAGCCCTTGGAGGTGGCACCCGCGTCAATCGCCACTGTGTATGCCATCTTGTCACCCATTTTTTTCACGAACGCCTCGACGGTGGCGAGTTTCTCGTCGCTGACGCCGATGATGTTGACGCCGCGATCCGCGTACTTTTCCTGAAGCTCCGTCAGGTGTGGAATGCTGGTGCGGCACGGTGGACACCACGTTGCCCAAAACTCGACCACATGCACGCCGCTCGAGACATCGACCGACTCGCCTTTCACCCAGTGGGCTACGGCCAAAGCCGCTGCCGGTTCACCGGAGGAATTGTCTGATGTTTGCGTTTGAGGCGTCCCCGAATCACCTCCTGCAGCGCAACCGGCCAAGAATATGGAAGTGGTGAGCAGGGCCGAAGATATACAAAAAAACAGAATTGTTTTCATGTAGCTAAACTGCCCCAGCGCCTGGCCTGGCGCAAGTCTTTTTTGTAAATAGTTTGAAATGGCCCGCCGCGTTGCCTAGCCTGCCGCGCATGAAATCATGGCTGCTTGGCGCTGCGTGCGCCGCATTGGTTTTCGTTTCGGGTTGTGGCTCACAGTCCGGCGACTCTTCCGGCAACGGCTTGACGATCGTGGTCATCCCCAAGGGTACGACGCATGAATTCTGGAAATCGATCCACGCCGGGGCTCTCAAGGCCAGACAGGAACTCAAGGCCGCCGGTCAGTCGGTGGATATCATCTGGAAAGGCCCGCTCAAGGAGGACGACCGGGACGAGCAGATCAAGGTCGTTGAGAATTTCATCGCCCGGGGCGTGGATGGCATGGTGCTCGCGCCGCTTGACGACAAGGCGCTCGTCCGTCCGGTGGAGACGTCCGGCAACGCCGACATCCCGGTGGTCATTATCGACTCCGGTTTGCAGACGGACAAATACACCAGCTTTGTCGCCACCGACAACCACCTTGGCGGTCGGATGGGCGGCGCGCACCTCGGCAAGTTACTCGGAGGCAAGGGCAACGTGCTGCTCCTGCGGTACGCTGTCGGTTCGGCCAGCACGACCAAACGCGAGCAGGGGTTTCTCGACGAAATGAAAGAGAACTTCCCCGGCATCGAAGTGCTGTCGTCTGACCAATACGCCGGGGCCACCCGTGACTTGGCCTACACCGCCTCGCAAAATCTGCTAAGCCGCTATGGCAACGAGGTGAACGGCATCTTTTGCCCGAACGAATCGGTGACCGTCTCGATGACGAAGGCCGTGCGCGACATCGGCAAGGCAGGTGGCATGGTGAAAATCATCGGATTCGACACCAGCGTACAGTCGTTGCGCGATCTTAAGTCGGGTGACGTTGCGGGGCTCGTCGTGCAAAACCCGCTCAAGATGGGCTGCCTCGGCGTGATGACATTGGTCGAGCATCTCGGTGGCAAGGCGGTGGCCAAGCGCATCGACACCGGCGTGGCGCTTATTACCAGTGAAAACATGAGCGAGCCCGACATGCAGGAACTCCTCAACCCGCCCCTGGAGAAATATCTCGGCACCGGCAACTGACTGCCGTCTGAATGCCAGAGGATTCATCCAGCAACGCCGCTCTTCCCCGCCTGCGAATCGACCGGGTGGCCAAGCGCTTCGGGCCGACCGTTGCGCTCGACGGCGTGAGCCTCGAGGTCGCTGCTGGCGAGGTGCACGCACTCATCGGCGAAAACGGTGCCGGCAAAAGCACGCTGATGAAGGTGCTCAGCGGCGCGCACCGGCCGGACGGCGGCAGCCTCACGCTCGACGGCCGTCCGTTCGAGCCGAGCGATCCGCTGCACGCGCGCAACTCCGGCGTGGCGATGATTTATCAGGAACTCAACCTCTCCCCCGATCTTTCCGTGGAGGAGAACATCCTGCTTGGCCGCGAGCCGGCGGTGCTTGGCTGGATCAATCGCGGCGAGCGTCGCCGCTTGGCCAAGCGCGCGCTGGAGGAAATCGGCCAGGCGCAGATGTCGCTCGACGCTCCAATTCACTCGCTCACCATCGCGCAGCAGCAACTCGTCGAGATCGCCCGTGCACTCGTCGGCGAACCGCGCGTGCTCATTATGGACGAGCCGACCAGCAGCCTCACTCGAGTCGATACCGAGAATCTGTTCGGCGTCATCGAGCGCATGAGCCAGCGCGGCGTGAGTGTCATTTACATCAGCCATTTCCTCGAGGAATGCCAGCGCGTGGCCAGCCGTTATACAGTGCTGCGCGATGGGGAAAGCGTCGGCACCGGCGCGATGGTCGAGGCGAGCCTCGAGCAGATTATCCAGCTCATGGTCGGCCGAGAGATTGATGAAATTTATCCGCGCACGAGCCGTTCCGCTGGCGAGTCGGTGCTCGAGTTGAGCAGCGTCGCCGGCTTGGCCAAGCCAAGTTGCGTGAACCTGACTTTGCATGCCGGCGAAATTCTTGGCGTGTTCGGCCTGGTCGGCGCGGGCCGTTCGGAGACGCTGCGGGCGGTGTTCGGGCTCGACCGCTTGGCCAACGGCAGCGTGAGCGTTTTTTCGCAGGAAGCCACTCACTCGACACCGGCCAAGTGCTTGGCCAACGGCGTTGGTTTGCTCAGTGAAAACCGGAAGGAAGAGGGCCTGCTGCTCAACCGCAGTATCGCCGACAACCTGACGCTAACACGCCTCGACCCTGTGTCGCGCCTCGGCCTCGTGAGCGATGCAGCACAGGTGGCCGCTTCGGAAAAATGGATGGCTAAACTCGACGTGAAAGCGTCGGGTGCCGCACAGCCGGTCGGCGAGTTGTCGGGTGGCAATCAGCAGAAAATCGCACTTGGCCGGCTGCTGCATCACGATGCTAGAATCCTGCTGCTCGACGAGCCGACGCGCGGCATCGACGTCGGCAGCAAGGCGCAGATTTACCGGTTAATGAACGAGTTGGCCGGGCAGGGGAAGGCGGTCGTGTTCGTCAGCTCGTACCTGCCTGAGTTGCTCGGCGTGTGCGACCGCATCGGCGTGATGTGCCGGGGCGAACTTTCGGAAGTGCGCCCGATCGCCTACTGGAGTGAGCAGGAAATCATCCGCACCGCCATTGGACAAGCGGAGCCAAGGGAAGTCGCGGCATGAATTCGGCTAATAATCTTTGCTCGAACTGCGCTCTGAAAAAACATACGGCACTTCACCCTCATCCGGCTTTTGGCCATCTTCTCCCTGAGGGAGAGAGGTGGGGAGAGGGAGAGCGCAATAATTTATCATGAGTCTCAGCACGCTATTTAATCGTCGAATTAACAGGCTCGGCAGCCGGGATTTTTTGAAGGCCATCCGGCCGTTCGTTGGGCTATTTGTTGTGCTGCTGCTGTTCGCGATGGATGCCGAGTTGCGGTCGCTGTTTTTTAAGGGCAGCAATTTCAAAATGATCCTCACGCAGACGGTCATCGTGGCCATCGGCGCGATGGGGATGACGCTGGTGATCGTGAGCGGCGGGATCGACTTGAGCGCCGGGTCGGTCGTCGCGCTGTGTAGCGTGGTGACGGCCAAGCTGATCGAGCAGGGCCATGGTTTTGCGGTGGTGCTTTTGCTGACGGTGCTGGCCGGAGGGCTAGTCGGCTTGGCCAACGGTGGCATTATAACGGCGTTCCGCATGATGCCGTTCATCGTCACGCTAGGCATGATGGGCATCGCGCGCGGCATCTCCAAGTGGCTAGCCAACAACCAAACAGTCAACCCGGAGCAACCGCTCGAGTCGGTCAATAGTTTGATGGATAACAGCCAGTCGCCGCTCACGTTTTCTCCGCTGCCAGACGGCGTGTGGCTGGCGCTTGGCCTCGCGGTCTTGATGGCTGTGGTGCTCCGCTCAACCGTGTTTGGCCGGTACGTGTTCGCCATCGGCTCGAACGAGGACACCGCGAGGTTGTGCGGCATTCGCGTGAATTTCAACAAGGTGGTGATTTACGCCTTGGCCGGCGCGTTTTTCGGTTTGGCCGGCGTGATGCAGTTTTCGCGGCTGACACAGGGCGATCCCTCGGTGGCGATCGGGTTGGAGTTGCAGATCATCGCCGCAGTGGTCATCGGCGGCGCGAGCTTGAGCGGCGGTGCGGGCAGCATCCCCGGCTCGGTGATCGGCGCGTTCATGATGGCCTGCCTCGCCAATGGCTCAGGCATCAAGGATTGGCCCAACTACATGCAGGAAATCATCATCGGCGTAGTCATCATCCTTGCTGTCGGCATGGACAAGGTTGAGCCGTTCATCCAGCGCCTGTTCAAACGGCAGTCGTCGTCGAACTGACCCACGCTTGGCCAAGCGCGCGAGGCGGTTTAAGATGCCTCTTTTGGTGGCCAAGGAGTTTGTAAAAATAGCCGGAGCGAGGGAGCACAATCTCAAGAATCTGACGATTGAGATTCCGCGCGACAAACTGGTGGTGATCACCGGGCCAAGCGGCTCGGGCAAGTCGTCACTGGCGTTTGACACGCTGTTCGCCGAGGGCCAGCGCAAGTACGTCGAGACCCTCTCGTCGTATGCCCGGCAATTCCTCAATCAACTTCAAAAGCCGGACGTCGATCACATCGAGGGCCTCTCGCCGGCGATTGCCATCGAGCAGCGTTCCTCCGCTGGGAATCCGCGTTCGACTATCGCCACCACGACCGAGATTTACGATTATCTGCGACTGCTGTTTGCCAACGTCGGCCAGGCGCATTGCCCAGAAAGTGGCGAGCCGATTTCGCGGCTGAGCACGAGCGACATCATCGAGCAACTGCTCGCGCTTCCGGAGGACACGCGAGTAATGCTACTCGCGCCGGTGGTGGATAAAAAGAAGGGCGAGTTTCGCGACGTTCTGGAGAAGCTGGCCCGTGAGGGATTTGTCCGCGCGCGCATCGACGGTGAGTTGGCGGAGCTCGAGGCAAACGCCCGCTTCAAACTCGATCCGCAAAAAGCGCACTCGATCGAGGTCGTGGTTGATCGGCTCGTTGTCAGCGATAAGGCGCGCGGCCGCTTGGCTGACTCGGTTGAAACCTGTCTTAAGTGGGGTGAGGGTAAAATAATCGCGCTGCACCAGACGCCCGACCTTGATCGATCGCAGTGGCGCGAGAGCAAGCTGTCGAATCGGCTGACCAGCCAGGCCACCGGCAAAAGCTACGACCCGATGACGCCGAAACATTTCTCGTTCAACTCGCCGTACGGCGCCTGCCCGGCTTGCTCGGGGCTGGGTCAGCGGCCGGTGTTCGACGAGGGACTGATGCTCGGCGACCCCGAAAAGTCGATCGAGCAGGGCGTCATCCTGCCGTGGACGAAGGGCGGCGCGCGAATGGTTGCTCACTACAACGGGTTGCTGAAAAATTTGGCTCGGCATTATGGGGCGGACTTGGCCAAGCCGTACCGCCGCCTGGCCAAGCGCTTCAGGGAGGCGCTGTTTCACGGCTCCGGCGACGAGGCGATTGATTTTCAATTCCCCCGCAGCGGCAAGCAAACCACGACGACCAAGCCGTTCGACGGCATCTTGGCCAACCTCAACCGTTTGTACGAGGAGACGAGCAGCGAGACAACGCGGCGACGGCTTCGGGCGTTCATGAGTCCCCAGCGGTGCGAGGCTTGCGAGGGGCAGCGACTTCGCGAGGTGGTGCTGGCGGTGACGCTTCGCAGTGCGAACCAAGCCGAGGGCGAGAGGCGTTTTGATGGGTTGTCGATCATGGACGTCTGCCGGTTGTCGATCGACGAAGCGTTGCCGTTTTTCGATGGACTGGAACTCGACGAGATGGGCAAAAAAATTGCGACCGACGTGGTGCGCGAGATTACGTCGCGACTCGGTTTTTTGCAGGACGTCGGGCTTGGCTATCTCACGCTTAACCGCACCAGCGGCACGCTAAGCGGCGGGGAGGCACAGCGCATTCGCTTGGCTACACAAATCGGCGCTGGGCTTGTGGGCGTGTTGTACATTCTCGACGAGCCGAGTATCGGCTTGCACGCGCGGGACAACGAGCAGTTGCTCGCCACACTTGAGGGGTTGCGCGATTTGGGCAACACGGTGCTCGTGGTTGAGCACGACGAGGAGACCATTCGACGGGCTGATCACGTCATCGACATGGGGCCGGGTGCCGGACTGCACGGCGGGGAAGTGGTGGCGGCCGGGCCAATTGAAAAAGTGCTCGCTCACAAAAAATCGCTGACTGCGAAATATCTGCGTGGCGACTACAAGATCGACGTGCCGGCCAGTCGCATCGGCCCGAATGTTGCCCGCGGCTTCCTCGAGATCATTGGTGCTGCGGAGAATAATTTGCAGGACGTCCATTTGAAAATCCCGCTGGGGACGATCACGTGCGTGACCGGCGTCAGTGGCTCGGGCAAAAGCACGCTGATCGACGGCGTGCTTCGGCGGGCGTTGTTCCGCAATTTTTACAACTCGAAGGATCGACCCGGCCAATTCAAGGCGCTGCGTGGCGAGGAGGCGCTGGGGAAGGTAGTCGTCGTGGACCAGTCGCCGATCGGCCGGACGCCGCGCAGCAACCCGGCGACGTACACCGGCATCTTCAATCAGATCCGCGACTTGTTTGCCGGTCTGTCGGCGTCGAAGATTCGCGGGTACGGAGCGAGCCGGTTCAGCTTTAATGTCAAGGGCGGGCGATGCGAGAAATGCCAAGGCGGCGGGATGCTGAAAATCGAAATGAACTTTCTGCCGCCGATTTACGTGACGTGTGAGTCGTGCAACGGGCGGCGATACAATCGCGAGACGCTCGAGATTCATTACAAGGGCCGCAACATCGCCGACGTGCTCGGCATGACTGTCGATGAGGCGATGACTTTTTTTCGAGCGTTTCCCAAGATTTGCAATCCGTGCGCGACGCTCTCGGAGGTCGGCTTGGGCTATCTCAAGCTCGGTCAGCAGGGCACGACGCTCAGCGGTGGCGAGGCACAGCGCGTGAAGTTGGCGACCGAATTGACCAAGCAGTCGCGCGACCACGCGCTGTTCATTTTGGACGAGCCGACGACCGGGCTGCACTTTCACGACATCGCGAGGTTGATTGATGTGTTGGTACGGTTGCGCGACGCGGACAACACGCTAGTGGTCATCGAGCACAACATGGATATCATCAAGTCGGCGGATTGGGTGATTGATTTGGGACCGGAAGGCGGCAACGATGGCGGCCGTATCGTGGCCGAAGGCCCGCCCGAGCGTGTTGCCGCCGCGGCAGGCAGCCACACAGGGCGCTTTCTCGCCGCGACACTTGGGATGGAACACTTGCTGGAATAAGAATGAATTGGTCGTTGCAAACGATATTGAAACGGATGTCAGCCACCTCCTTGGCACTGGGCTTGGCCGTGCCAGCCGCGCTTGGCCAGGCGGCCGATTCGGAGGCCAAGGCCAGGGTTAAGCTGACGTTCGACGTGGCTAAGCGGTTCTTCCGGGACGGCATGTTCACGACGGCTGTTGAGCGGTTTGATGCCTTTGCCAGGATGCATCCCGGCTCGCCCCATCACGCGGAGGCAGTGTTGCTGGAGGGGCAGGCCCGGTTTCAACTTGGCCAATTCGAGGGCGTGGCTGAGGAGTTAACAGCCGGGCTGCAGACGGCCGGGCCGTGGGCGGATCGTTACCTGTTTTGGATCGGCGAGGTGCAGTTTGCGCAGGGCTACTTCAACCTGGCGGCAGCCAGCTACGGCCAGTTGATCGAGAAACACCCTGGCTCCGTGCGGGCGCTGACGGCGGCGCTTGGCCAAGCACAGTCGCTCTACCAGTTGGGCGACCTGAAGAAAAGCATCGCCACGCTCGAGCCGGCAGACGGGCCGTTTCAGCGGGCGGCCAGCGCGCGGCCAGGCGATCCGTTAATCGTCGACGGACGGTTGCTGTTGGCCAACGCCTACTTTGAGCTAAAGGAGCTGGGAGCGGCGCGGCTGCTGCTCGAGAATCTGCCGGACGCGGGGTTGTCGCCGGAGCGATTTTGGCAGAAGCATCACTTACTGGCCTCGGTGTATCTCGGCGAAGCCAGCCTCGAGCGCGCCTTTAGTGGGGCCACCAACTTGGTGCAATTGGCCAAGGGCATCGCCGACCCGGTGTTCGCCGCGCGCTCGGTTGATTTTCACGGCGACGTGCTGCGCCGCATGAGCCAGCCGGATGCCGCCGTCGCGCTGTACGAGCAGAATCTGGCCACCAATATTCCGGCCAACTGGCGCCGCGCAGCGCTACTTAAAATTGTCGACCTGTACGTTGCTGAAAACCGGCTGACTAATGCAGTGCAACGGCTCGAGCTACTATTCATCCGTCACCCCGGCGACCCGGCGACCGGGCTGGCGCACCTCACGCTGGGCGAGCTGCGGCTGCGGCAGTTTTACGGGCTGCCGGATGCGAGCCGGCTCAAGTCCACCAACCTGCTCAGCGACGCGCTGGGGCATTTTGACGTTGTGTTGCAGGGCGACACGGACGCGAATTTGGCGGGTAAATCATGGCTGGGCCGTGGCTGGGCGCTTTGGGAGTGGGGCAATCTTTCCGGCAAAAGGCTGCAGTTGAGCCTGGCACGACAGGCCTATTCGAACGCCGTTTCCGAGTTGCCCAAGTCCGAGGAACAGGCGGTGGCGCAGTTCAAGGTGGCCGACTGTTTGTTCCACGGGGCGGATTACGCCTCGGCATCGAGCAACTACTGGGCGGCGATCCGCATTGCCACGAACACCGTGGGTTACAATAACCGGCTGGTGGACCGGGCGCTGTACCAAATCGTGCGTAGCGGCGTCGAGCGGCTGGATTTGCCGAGCGCGAACCAGGCGGTGAGCAAACTGATCGAGTGGTTCCCAAGCAGCTTTTACAGCGACCGCAGCCTGCTGCACTACGGGCAGGCGCTCAACCGGCAGGGCAAGCCATCCGAGTCGCGCACCGTGCTGGCCTCGTTCGCCAAGGTGTTCCCGAAATCGACTCTGCTGCCCGAGTCGCAGCTGGCCATCGCGCGGACACACGTCATGGACGGCAGCTGGGTGTCGTCAATCATCGAGTACGACCGCTGGGTGACCAACTACCCGGCGCACCCGGCGCTGCCGCAGGCGGAGTTCGACCGCGCGTGGCTGAACCATCAGGCCGGCAACCGGGCGAGGGCGTTTCAGTTGTTCACGAATTACGTCGTGCGATTCCCGACAAACCGACTCGCGCCGGTGGCGCAGAAATGGATCGCCGACCACCAGTTCCAATCCGGCAAATTCGCCGAGGCCGAGCAGGGATACCGGCGGCTTTTCGAGAACACGAACCTGCTGGCCAACGCCCGTGGCTTGGAGTGGGAGGCGCGGCTCAACGCCGGTCGTTCAGCGTTCTTCCGGCAGGAACACGCCGCCGCCGAGTTGCTGCTGGCCTCGGTCATCAACGCCACCAACGCGCCGGTCGCCGAGCAGGCGCGCGCTGAGTTTTTTCTTGGCGACGTCGCCGCCGACCAGACCCAGCGCACCCCCACGAACCTCTTCGACGCGTTGCCGCATTATCAACGCGTGGCTGACGAGATGACCGACAGCCCGCTGCATTCCCTCGCGTGGGGCCGCGTCGGCGATTGTTATTTGCAGTTGGGCAACCTTGGCCAAGCGGCGGCGGCGTACCGGGCCGTGACCGAACTGCCCGGCACCGACGTGACCACTCGCAGTCAGGCGGGACTGGGCTTGGCCCGCGTACTCGAGGAGCAGTCTGAGCTGGCCGGCGAAACGGAGGAGCGCGAGGAACTCCTGCAACAGTCGTTCGTTCAGTGCATGGATATCGTCTTCGGCCGCAACCTCCGTCCCGCCAGCGAAAAGATGGATCCGTTTTGGGTGAAGGAAGCCGGGTTGATGGCTGGGCACTTGGCGGGGCGGCTTGGGCTCGCGGAGCAGGAACGCAGTGTTTACTCGCGCTTGGCCAAGGAGCTGCCGGACATGCCGCTTTGGCAGGCCAAGCTCAACGCCTTGCAGACCGGGCCGGAAGCACCCAAGGCACCCTGAACATGCTTGGCCTGAAAGACTTGGTTGCTATCGCCGCGAAGCACGCCACCGACCTAGACGCCGTTGTGCGTCCGTTCGACATCGCTGGAATAGTGAGCTTCCCCTCCGCGCGACCGGCGATCATGGGGGTGATCAATCTCTCCGCCGACTCGTGGTATCGGGAGAGCATCTGCACCAGCGTCGAGTCCGCCGTCGAGCGCGGGAACGAGTTGCGGGGGCAGGGGGCCGACATCATCGACATCGGCGCAGAATCGACGCTTGACCGAGCGCAGCGAGTCAGCGCCGCTGAGCAACAGCAACGACTCCTGCCGGTGATCGGACAACTCGCCTCGCAGGGCATCATCGTCTCCGCCGAGACATACGACGCCGATGTAGCCAAGGCCTGCCTCGAGGCCGGGGCCAAGGTGCTGAACCTCACCGGCACTGCGGCCAACGAGACAATCTACCGCCTCGCTGCCGAGCACGATGCGGCCGTGATCGTCTGTTACGTTGCCGGCGACAATGCCCGCGACGTAACAGACATACCGCTCGACGACGACCCAATCCCGCGCATGGCGGAGTACTTCGCGCGCGAGATCGAGACGGCCGAACGATGCGGCTTGGCCAGGGGCTTCGTCGATCCGGGGCTGGGTTTTTATTACGAAAACCTGCAGGACAGCTCGGTGCGGATTCGCCACCAGATGAACACCTTCCTGAACGCCTTCCGACTGCGCGAACTGGGCTGGCCGGTGTGCAACGCATTGCCGCACGCCGTCGAATGTTTCGGCGAAGAGGTGCGGAGCGCCGAGCCGTTTTTTTCCGTACTTGCCGCGCTGGGCGGGACCGACCTGTTCCGTACGCACGAAGTGCCCCGCGTCCGGGCGGTGCTCAAGACGCTGGGGGTTTACTGACAACCGCCGGGCCGCCAGGGAAGGCGTGCGTCAACGGGGTGGGGAGCTTGACGCCGTGCTCGTCCTGCAACTCGAACGCCGCCAACTTCACAGCATTGCGGGCGTTGATAATCTCATGCTCGGCCTTGAGATTGTAAAGCAGTCGCCATGTCACGGCGTGATCGCCGTTGTCGATCAGCTTGATGATGCCCTCCCGATCAGAGTTTATGGCAGCGGTAATCTTGCAGGCCGATTTCCAGACATCGAGCAGATAGGCCACCGCCGCATCCGGGTGCGTCTCGTAACCGATGTTGAACTCGACGTAGTCATAAATCCCCTTTCTTGCATCGGTGGTGAGTATTTCCACCTGTTTGTTCAGGAGCATGGAGTTGGGAATGGTGATGTTGTGGTTGCGGGTGACATCGCGCAACAGGGTCAACGTGGTGCGAGTTTCGAGCACGATTGCAAGGATGTTCTCATCGGGGATACGGATGACATCTCCCCGTTCAATATTGCCATTGCTGATCAAGATGATGCCGCTGATGAAATCCTTCAGCCAATAGTCCTTTGTAGTAAAAATGAGGACGGCCAATGCCCCGAGAAAGCTGGTGGTTTGAAGCCAGCTTTCGAGTTTCCAGATGTTTAGGAAGATTAATCCTGTAGTAATTCCGACGAGTAATAGTGCAATTAGTTTCAGGTTGTTTGAGGTGTACGATTCCACGTAAATTGACGAGCCTTCAACCTCTCGCTTGCGTCCATATTTTTTGAGGATCAATGAATGGGTGAATTGCCAGATGAGATATGTAAGCAATACCAGCAAGCCGGTATGGCTGATGCTCGAACCGAGTTGGAACTGGAAGGCTACAGCACAAAAATACGCAAAAAAGAGAACTGCGTTTAAAATCCTCAGCAACCGCAACTGGAAAGGCGCCGCGCCGACTGTCTGGACACTCAGATGGGTGATGATTTGCTTGCCGAAAATAAGGATCAGCAGATTGAGGGTGAACGTAATGTGATCGATCGGCTCAAGGTTGGTGAAGTAAGTCAACAGGCCCTCAAATAAGGAGTCGGAGTCCTTGATTGAATCGACGATGTTTCCAACTGCGTTCGTGGAAGTGACGGAGTTAGTTTCGTTCATAATTGGCGTGGGTTAATTGAT